>NZ_JBQSVL010000001.1:0-124939 GCF_052376215.1 Psychrobacter sp. AOP7-B1-24 | reverse complement strand
TGGCTGTCACCCTCCTTTCATCTCCTCAGCATACTTTCTGACACACCACCCTATATTTAAATCATTTATAACGCTAACTGAGGACGATACTATGTCAAATACTAATCCAAATGATACTAAACTTGAACAACAACGTTCTGATTCAGCGGAAGCAGCGCTTGAAAGTCAGACTGAAGACAGCCATAATGAAAGTAGTGAAGCAGCTGCAGAACGTATTGCAGCTAACTTAGAAAGTTCAAAAGAAGACAAGTAAGTTTCTAGGGCGTGTCCTCAATTCAATCGATAGTCACCTATAATAAAGTGATATCGATACTTTTATAGTTTGCACTTCCTGTTATTGATGAGTGCAAATACCATTAGTCCAAAAAATAATTCAGGAGCTAATATGAGTAATTCACCGAACAATATGGACGCGCAAGAAAAAGAGATTGATGTGCTATATAAAGAGCTTGATCCTCAAGATGAAGCTCCAGTTAGCTTAGCAGAGGCAACCACTGCGCCTTTAGATAATGACGCAATTGGTCGACATACGACACAAGCAGACTCACATGGTGGTAATAAGTAAGTGTTTACGCTTTTAGTCTATGTTGTTATCAAAAACTGCTGTTAGTTCAGCAGTTTTTTGTTATAATCTTTCTCACATTTAAACTAGGTTTTAGATAGCGCACTGTATTTAACCCATTACTTTAGTTAAGTAGTGCTATAGGCTAAATGCAGGGTAGGATTCAAAACATATTAAGTGGTTGTTAACTGAGCTTGTCGTACACTAGGTCAACTCTAGTAATGCAGGGTTGTCCTGAATGATGCACAGGTTATTTTATTTATTCTATTACTTTAAAGTTGGCTACATATCGTAGCTTGTCTTAAAGTTCTTAGCATTGCCGGAGATATTTATGCTAACTAATACTGATCGCGAACAAATCATTGCTCAATACCAACGTGGCGAAAACGACACTGGTTCTCCAGAAGTTCAAGTCGCTTTACTAAGTGCTCGTATCAACGATTTGCAGAACCACTTTAAAGCACACAAAGCAGATCATCATAGCCGCCGCGGTCTTATCCGTATGGTTAACACGCGTCGTAAACTGCTTGATTATTTAAAAGGTAAAGACCTTGGTCGTTACACTACTCTAATCAGCCAGTTAGGTCTACGTCGTTAATTTGGCGACAACAGTACGAGTGGTTGAGATATTCAATAATACCATTATTTGGTATGATCTTAGCTTTTTTGTTAAGCCGCTTAGAAACTGTTTGCTGGTATCGATAAAATAGATTTTTCTAAAAACGGTGTGGAATAGTTTCACGCCGTTTTTTTATGCTTATTCATTTTAAAATTAGTGCTCAGATAATGTAAATTATATCTATTTCCAGAGAGTGTCTAAGAGAAATGCAGGAGTAAGCTATACTAACCAAGCAGCTTAAATAGTATTTTCTGACGATAATGGCACTACCTTGTAATTAATTGGTCAATAGCTATAAATCACTGTAAAATAATGCCTTGTGAGTTTGATAGTACATCTGCTATAGATATGACGATTTTTGATAAAATACGTATTGCTTGGTTTAGTGAGTAGCGTAAATAGATGACACTTATCAGACCAAAACAGCCTGTAGGGTTTTTAGCATCAAAGTCTTTAGACTTAGAGTCTTTGTGATAGTATTCATGGTAAAGCTAAAATTGTACGACCGAATATATATAGTAGTACGATGTCCAACTTAGACAAATATATGAGATAACCAAGTAACGTTATTGGCATTGGTTGATATGCTTTTTAATAGTAATTATGTCAGCTGATAGCCATATACACAGAATTTTAATGACAGATATCAGCTTGTTATAGCACTGATATTATTTTGTCAGTCAACATTAGGAAGATTATATGACAATGTTCAACACTATTAAGCGTGAATTCCAATATGGCAATCAGCAGGTTGTTATTGAAACGGGTCGCGTTGCACGTCAAGCAAACTCTATCTTAGTTCATATGGGCGGCGTTACTGTCCTAGTCGCAGCTGTTGTGAAATCAGAAGCCAAAGAAGGTCAAAACTTCTTTCCGCTAACCGTAAACTACCAAGAGAAAATGTATGCAGCGGGTAAAATCCCAGGTGCTTACGGCAAACGCGAAGGTCGAGCGAGCGAGTTTGAAACCTTAACTTCACGTTTGATTGACCGTCCGATTCGTCCGCTATTCCCAGAAGGTTATGTGAACGAAATCCAAATTACGGCGACCGTTGTATCATCAGATAAAACTCAGTCAGCAGATATCGCCGCACTAATCGGTGCTTCAGCTGCTTTAGCTATCTCTGATGCGCCATTTAATGGTCCTGTTGCTGCCGCTCGTGTTGGTTTTATTAACGGTGAATATGTTCTAAACCCAACTTCTGAACAACTTGAAACCAGTGATTTGGATTTGGTTGTAGCTGGTACTAAGTCTGCTGTATTGATGGTTGAGTCTGAAGCAGCTGAATTGTCAGAAGATCAAATGTTGGGCGCAGTACTATACGGTCATCAGCAACAGCAAGTCGTTATTGATAACATTGTATCAATGGCAGAAGAAGTTGGTACTGCTAAGCAGCAGTATTCTGCTCCTGAGCGTGATCAAGCGCTTACCAGTAGTATGAAAGAGCAGTTCGGCGAGCAAGTTGCGGATGCTTATACAATTACTGACAAGCAAGCACGTTATACTAAGCTAGATGAAATTAAACAGTCAATTATCGATGCGCTTGCTGGTGATGCTGAGTCAGAAACTTATGCTGATACGGTATCTGAACTCAAAGAAATCTATAATGATCTTAAGTATCGTACGGTTCGTGACAATATTTTGTCAGGTAAGCCACGTATCGATGGTCGTGATCTTGAAACTGTTCGTGCGCTTGATGTACAAGTTGGTGTATTGCCATACACACATGGTTCAGCATTGTTCACACGTGGTGAGACGCAAGCATTGGTTACTACTACGTTGGGCAACAGCCGTGACGTTAATATGATTGACTCATTGGGTGGTACTATTCGTGACCATTTCATGTTGCATTACAACTTCCCGCATTTCTCAGTAGGTGAAACAGGTCGTGAAGGTATTCCAAAACGTCGTGAAATCGGTCATGGTCGTCTAGCACGTCGCGGCGTACAAGCAATGCTTCCAGATAGTGAACGCTTCCCGTACGTTATCCGTGTGGTATCAGAGATTACTGAATCAAACGGTTCATCTTCTATGGCATCTGTTTGTGGTGCAAGCTTGGCATTGATGGATGCAGGCGTACCATTAAAAGCACCAGTTGCTGGTATCGCGATGGGTCTGGTTAAAGAAGGCGAGCGTTTCGCTGTATTGTCAGATATCTTAGGTGATGAAGATCATCTTGGTGATATGGACTTTAAAGTGGCTGGTTCTAAAGACGGTATTACTGCGTTACAGATGGACATCAAAATCGAAGGTATTACCCCAGACATCATGGAGCAAGCGCTTAAGCAAGCCCATGCTGGTCGTATCCATATCTTAGATGCGATGAATCAAGTATTGCCAGAGAGTCGTACTGAAATCAACGCTCATGCGCCTAACTATGCAGTTATCGAAATCAATCCAGATAAGATTCGTGATGTAATCGGTAAAGGCGGCGCGATGATTCGTCAGCTAACCGAAGAAACTGGTGCAGTGATCGATATTGATGATGGTGGCACGATTCGTATCTTTGGTGAAAACAAAGCCGCGACTAAAGCCGCTATTGGTAAAATCGAAGCATTGACTGCTGAAGTTGAAGTGGGTAAAACATACGAAGGTACCGTTGCTCGTATTGTTGATTTCGGTGCATTCGTTAACGTTCTACCAAATACTGATGGCCTAGTACACATCTCTCAAATCGCAGAAGAGCGCGTTGAAAATGTATCTGACTACTTAAAAGAAGGTCAGGTCGTGAAAGTATTCGTTCAAGACGTTGATAACCGTGGTCGCATCAAATTGACTATGAAAGGTATTGAACAAAACTAATCGTTAGTCATTGGTTTCGTTAGACTTTACCGAATAAAAAACCGCTTTGAGATTCTCACTATGAGTGCTCAAGGCGGTTTTTTTATGGGTACTATTTATGTGGATAAATAAGTGGCTACTTTCTCATTTACTTCTTGGGGTTGTCATTGATAAACGAAACCAGCAGCTCAGCCAGCTTTTCACCTTGGTCCTCTTGTAGGAAATGACCACCATTGGCAATAATTGTGTGTGCTTGACCTTGAGTACCAGGGATAAGTTTTTGCATGATTTGATCGCCACCACCAGTAACAGGATCAGAGTCGCTAAACAGCGTAATAAAAGGCTTGGTCCATTTGGTGAGCTGCCCCCAAGCCGCACGGTTATTTTCTGAAGCGGGATCATCAGGTGTGGTAGGGACTAATATGGGAAACTGCCTTGCTCCCTCTTTATAAGATTCATCAGGGAACGGCGCATTATAAGCATCAATGACTGCTTGTGACAGTTCGGTTGTGGTACCACTATTAATGATGCTACCGACATGAAACGTCGGAGTGTCCTGTGAGAACTGCTGCCACTTTCGGAAGCTTTCTCCTGGATCGTGATCACCAGTGGGGAGCATGGTATTTCCAGCTGCTACTCGAGTAAATCTGTCTGGGTTTTCTGCTACGAGACGTAAACCAATCAAGCCACCCCAATCTTGACAAAATAATGTGATATCCGTCAGATCTAATTGATCAACTACTGATTGCATCCAGTCGACATGGCGCTGGTAAGTGTAGTCAGTACGGGCAGCAGGTTTATCTGATCGTCCAAATCCAGGGAGGTCTGGCGCAATGACACGATGTCCTGCCGCTGTCAGTATGGGTATCACTTTACGATATAGATAGCACCAAGAAGGTTCACCATGTAGGAGTAAAACTGGATCGGCATCTTTTGAACCTTCATCCAGATAATGTACGCGCAGCTTGCCGCCTTCACCGTCATCTACCATTGTATAGTGCGGCGTAAAGTTGTAATCGAGCAGGTTTGCAAAACGCTCATCAGGGGTTCTAAGAACTTTCATAGGGTATCCTTATCCTTTATGATAAATAATCATGCATTCTCAGGCAGAGAATGTAGGATTCAGCATAGCATTGAAGTTATTATTAGAGTAATGTTTTTTGAATATCAAAGAGTTGTACTCTGTCTTGTAATTATTTTATTTGCTCTTGAATTTCAACGCTTTTGGGTAGATGTATATCGATTCGCAGCTTGGGTAATGCTTGTAGTCGTTCAGTCAGTAATGGCAAAGTATCAGTAATCCAATCTAAAGGGACTGAATTTTCTGCATTAAGTTTGTCGGTCATATGATCCCGTGCATTATTATAAATAAGTGGACGTGCAAGGAGAGCAATCCGACGGATACCTTGGTAGCGTATCAATGGGATAAGCTGTTGCTGACAATCAGTCAATGCTTCTTCTAGCCAACGTGCGCGTGCTGGATGATAAGGGTGATCCGATATAATAAGATTGGCAATATAACTGGGTTGATTACCATTA
Organism: Psychrobacter sp. AOP7-B1-24; assembly: GCF_052376215.1. Classification (NCBI taxonomy): domain Bacteria; kingdom Pseudomonadati; phylum Pseudomonadota; class Gammaproteobacteria; order Moraxellales; family Moraxellaceae; genus Psychrobacter; species Psychrobacter sp. AOP7-B1-24. The sequence continues at coordinate 119,438 of NZ_JBQSVL010000001.1, read as the reverse complement.
CTGCTGATACCCAGTCCTGCTTGCTCACGAGAGCGTTTGTGAAGCAGGCAACTACCGACGCTTAGATTACCATCACGGCACGCACGATAGTAACGTTGATAATTATCAGGAAATAACGTTTTAGCTCTTGTGAGTACAGGATCTAGCAGGATGCCCGCTGTATTAACGGGCAGGATAAGTAGCTGTGCGCTGCTATTTAGAATAGGGGCGTGGGTCAGTTGTAGAGTTGCCATTGCCATCACTTTTACATAGCTATGATTTTATTCTGTTGCGGTTTTAACGGTATCACCCGCCTCTAATTGTGCTAACTGTTGTTCAACCAGTGCAATCTGCTCTTCCTTCATTTCAGCCAACTGTTTGTTCATAGCCAGTTGTTCAGCGGCAAGTTTTTCTTGTTCAGTCAGACGCTTAAGCTCGTCATCTAAACGATCTATCTCTTCTTTAGCCAAGCTATCACTTTCTGGTAATGGCGCATTTAAGATGGTTTCAGGGGTAAGCACATCACCATTTAAAGAAGAAGCATCGCTACTGTCCTCTACTTCTGGAGTTTCATTACCCGAGTCACTCGCTGCACTATCGAGTGGCGTAGAAACAGGCTGCGTTGCTTCAATCTGTTTCGTGACAGGAAAAGGTTGGTTGGTATTAGACAAAGCTACTTTCCAAATCAAATAACCAATAAGTATGGTTGCCAATACTAAAACTAACAACCATTTTTTCCATGGTTTGCTAGCATTTTCTTTTAGTGATTTTGTGGGCAAAGGACGCATATTTGGATTTTTCATACTGTTGTCGATTTATGTCAGAAATGTAATTGTATATACTATAGCAAACTCAAAATAAAAAGCCTATCTATTGATAGATAGGCTTTTAGCTATTTTAACTTGACGTTGAAAATCAGCACATGTTTAGGATTTAAATTTGACGGTGCCGCTAGTGCCTGTGCTCATCGCATCGTGAATCAGCTGATCTTCGAGATGATTCTTAGCACTGATAGCGTCAGGGTCAGGGCGATGCTCTGTATGTCCACATTGTGTACATTCAATATATTCGTCAGGCTCTGGATCAACGATATTCACTTGCACCACCGCATCCATCGCCTGGCATTTTGGACAGCGAACACCTGCTAAAAAACGCCGTTTTGGCCTTGATGACTGATAACGCATTTATATGACCTCGCTAGTCATTTGGGGATTGGTCGTATCGGTATTTTTAGCCACATCAAAACCACTGTGGCGTAGCAGGGCCTCGATGCTAGCACTGCGACCACGGAAGTTTTCAAAATTAGTCTTGGCTGGGAAGCTACCGCCAACGGATAAGATAGTCTCGCGAAAAGCTTTGCCTGTGGCTGGGTTAAAAATACCTTCTTCTTCAAACTTACTAAAAGCGTCTGCAGATAGTAGCTCTGCCCATTTATAAGAGTAATAACCAGCAGCGTAACCACCTGCAAAGATGTGGCTAAAACCATTGGCAAAGCGGTTATAGTCAGGCGTTTGCATAATGGCAATATCGCTACGCACGGTATTTAAGGTTGCTAAAATACCCTCATAATCGGGCGCTGGTGTCTGTGCATGCATCAGCAGATCAAAAAGAGCAAATTCGATTTGACGTAATGTTTGCATACCGCTTTGAAAGTTTTTGGCAGCCAATAGGGCATCGAGTTTGTCTTTAGGTAGTGGTTCACCTGTTTCGACATGACTACTAATCAGCGCGATACCTTCTGCATCCCACGCCCAGTTTTCCATAAACTGGCTTGGTAGCTCGACGGCATCCCATTCGACGCCATTGACACCAGCGACATCACCGACAGTTACTTGTGTTAATAAATGATGTAGACCGTGACCGAACTCATGGAATAAGGTCAATACTTCGTTATGCGTCAATAAGCTTGGTTTGCCCGCAAGTGCAGGAGTGAAGTTACCTACCATAAAGCAAACAGGTAGCTGTTGGTGGTCTTGTTCGTCATAAGTATAACGCGACTGAAAACCACTCATCCATGCGCCGCCGCGCTTGCCGCTACGGGCAAATAGGTCAAAGTAAAAACCACCAATTAAGCGGTCGTCAGCATCAAATAGTTGATAGAAACGAACGTCATCATGCCAGCGTGACACAGATTCTTGTTTACTACTGTGTTCGTTACTGTAATTGATTTGCTCCTGTACTTTGATACCGTACAGGCGTTCTACGATAGCAAACAAGCCACTAATGACTTTCGGTAATGGGAAGTAAGGGCGAATTTCTTCTTGTGATAAGCTGAATTCGCTTTGTTTTACTTTTTCCGCAATATAGGCACTGTCCCATGGCTGTAAGTCGTTAATATTGTAATCCTTCGCACACTTTTGTAGCTGTGCTAAGTCTTGCTTGGCAGTAGGCGTCGCTTGTGTTGCCAAATCGCGTAAGAACGTCTCAACTTCCACGACGCTATCAGCCATCTTAGTCGATAGTGACACCTCAGCATAATTATTGAAGCCGAGTAGTTTAGCCTTCTGCTCACGTAATTTTAGAATCTGACCCATGATATCAGCGTTATTGAGCGACTCACCTTTGGCATTGCTGTGCTGGTCAAACTCTGAAGCACGAGTGACATAAGCCTGATACAGAGTCTCACGCAGACTGCGATCATCAGCATGGGTCATGATAGCGAGATAGACAGGTATATTTAAGCTTGCGACATAATAAGGGGTCGGTAGTGCGTCGATATCCGCTTGTGTGAGTGCACCGCTGGCAAGCTGACGAGCCTTGTACTGCTCACCTGCATCCGCTAAAAGCGCCAGCCCACTCTCGGTCAAACCGGCCAACTGGTTCTCTGTCAAAGGTAGTGCAAACGCTTGTGTGGCGTCCAAAATATGATCTGAAAATGTCGCTGATAACGTGGATAGCTTACTTTGGATGGCGGCAAAGGCTTCTTGCTCAGCCTTCGGTAGAGCGACTCCTGATAGCTGGAAGCTGCGCAGCGCAAGTTCGATCGCACGGGCTCGTGCAGGCTCAAGTGCCGCAAAAAAATCTGTATTATTCACGATAGTTTGGTAGCGGCTAAACAATGACTGATGCTGTCCGACGCGAGTGCCATAAGCCGATAGTTTAGGCAGCAATTCATGATGTATATGACGGATTTCATCATTACTTGTCACGCTATTGAGATGCGATAGAACGCCCCAACTGCGATCTAAAGCCAGATTGATATGATCAAAAACCATTACATCTGCCAGTGCTTGCTCAGCACTTGGGTCAGCAGTATTATCATTGCTATTGGTCGGGGTTCCTATCGTATCTAGAAAGGCATTGGCATCGTCGATAGCTGCAATAACTTGCTCTTGCAAACTGCCTGGTGTGGCAGTCGCAAAGTCGACAAGATGTAAATCTGCTGAAATAGGTGACATAAAATTATCCGGTATGTGTCTTAGTGAATGAATTATTATTGGTTGAGTATAAGGCTTATATAAAAGATGGGTTCATTTGATAAAAATACAACCTAGGCACTCACAATACAGACTGCAAAGAGGTGACACCACCAAGATGATGTCGTTTACTACTTTTTTATTATGTTAAAAATAACTTTACTTACAAAGGAACATCATTTGTTTGCAAGTTGGCTCTGTCGATAGCGGGTTTTTGTTGTTAATATGAAATGAGTTATATAAGAAATATAGATGTAATATATTTAGATATCAATATGTTAAGTACTTATATGATGTTAAATACCTATATGAAATAACATTTTTTAAAAGCACTTTTTAAAAGCATGTACTGTTAAATATGTACTACTATAAAAACGCAATAGCGATAAGATTGTCGAAAAGGAAATGACGTGCGGCTATTACTGATTATTAACTGGTACATGAATCATTGATAAGGTTAAACGTAAGTCATAACAAAACAAGGAGCAATATATGAAAGCAACTCTCAAAAGTCTGCGTGATAGTAATGCCAATCCAGCAGTCAGTATCTTTGTAAAGACTCATCGTGAGCATCCTGCTAATGAAAAAGATTCGATTGCCCTAAAAAACCAATTAAAAATAGCCGAAGAGCGTCTAACGAATGAGTACGATAAGCGTACCGCCACCACTATTCTAGATAATATCTATAAAAAAACTAATGAACTTAATCACAATCACAATCTCGATACTTTGGCCATTTTTGCTAGTACTGACGATGTGCAAGTGATCCGTATGCCTATCGATACCACTGAACGCGTTATGATTTCACATCGTTTTGCGACTCGTGACTTAGTGCGCGATATGGCAAGTGCCGTTCACTATTATGCAGTGGTGTTGACCCGTGAGGGTGCGCGTTTGATTGAAGCATCCAATGATCGTGTCGTCAGAGAATTCGATAAAGAAGATGATGTACAAAGCAATATGGAGAATATTCGTTTCCCCATTGAAAATAATGGCTTGTATACCACTGGGGACAGTGGAACAGATCGCTCATCAAATAATGAAAGCAGTTATCTAAAAGAGTTTTTTAACCAAGTAGATAAGAGTGTGCAAGAGCTGTGGGGCGAGCACAAGATGCCGCTTGTGGCAATCGGTGATGCCAAAAATATTGGCTACTACAAAGAAGTATGCGACCGTCCAGACAACATCATTGCGACGGTATCAAATGCGACCAAATTAGAAGATGGTAGTGCTCAGCATATTATCGACAGCGTACAAGAGGCGGTAGAAAGCTATCGAAAATCGCTACATCAGGCAGCCATGGGAGAGATTGATAAAGCACGTGGTGCCAACATGTTGCAAACAGACTTACAAGAGGTCTATCGCAGTGCATTCCAAGGAGTGGGTGAGACGATCTATGTCCGCCGTGGTTATATACAGTCTGCTAAGATCGATGAAAAAGCGCAGACATTGAGTATCTCAGATGATTCTACCACCGAAGGTGTCACTGATGATGCAGTGGGTGAAATCATTGAGCATGTCATTAATAATGGCGGTAAGGCTGTATTTTTACCAGAAAATATCATGGGTAAAGATCAGCCAATTGCGTTGGTGACTCGTTACTAATTTGCTAGGGTATGTTTTAAAACTACCGATGAATTATGGCGGTTTCCAAATTAGCCATTGATAACGTATAGGTATAATATGGAGCATTGGTTCAATAAGAATCAATGCTTTTTTACATTGGTGTGTGTTTGATTCAACGTATAGTCAAAGAAACATAAAACCGATACGGTTGTATTATGGTGTTACTGGTACAAATTTTACTTGCTGGCTGTATTCACAGAGGCTGCGAAAAATTTATCCCAGTAGCACTGTAGCGATTTAAAAATACTTTGACTATACCTTTAAGATATTCCTCTTAACTTATACATTAGGCACTTATTATGATACACCAGCGTACAAGCAAGGCTATCGCAGTACTAAGTGTCACACTAATGCTCGCGCTTAGCTCTAGCTATAGTGCGGCCAATACTAATACTATCCCCACAGACCATTTGGCGTGGAGTCAGTTACCTGCTACTGTGCAAAAGTATTACCAAACAAGCTCCACGCTGAATAAATTGAAGTTGAGCAATAAGAATATTGTGGCCATTCGTTCATGGAGCGATGCTACAGGTAGCAATTATTTGGTTCAGTTACAGCGCTTTGATGACGCTGCCACTTTTGACAGTCCTGCAGGAGAAGTAATCAGTCATTTGTACAACGTAGATCAGGCAACACGGCGAGTATGGCAAATATATGACTATCTCCCCTGCGATTTAGATGTGATTGCCCGTTATGCTAAAGAAACTGCCGTAGTGACTGACATTAATAATAACGGTGTGGCTGAGGTGAGCGTTCCTTATTATATCGGTTGTCGCGGTGATGTCAGTTACGACGAAATGAAAATCATCATGTATGAAGGTAAACAAAAATTTGCTATTCGTGGTAACTCGGCAATATGTGATTCCAAAACAGGGCTACCTGTTGATAATACTGGCTACTACGGTGGCGATTATAAAATTGATGAGCAGTTATTGCAGCGAGCAGCGTTATCAGCGTCTCAAAAAACAGTATTTAAGGAGCACTTGAAATCACTGTGGCGAGACAATCAATGTTCCATTTATTTTAAGTATGATGACTAAATCTATGACAATCACAAATTCTTTTATTTTAACCAGCTATAACATTCATAAAGGCATGTCGCCGTTAAACCGCCAAGTCAAAATGCAAGGCATTGCCCAAGCTCTAGATATCGTGGGTTCTGACGTACTGTGTCTGCAAGAAGTGCAAGGTCAGAATCTTAAGCGAAATCTACAGTACAATGAATATCCTGACCAGTCCCAACATGAGTGGTTCGGTGAGTATCTGAAGCTGCAAAACAGCTATGGCAAAAATTCAGAGTATGAAAACGGTCATCATGGTAATGCAGTTTTGAGCCGTTTTCCATTGGACCCAAAACACAATGTCAATATTACCGTTAATAAACTAGAGCAGCGCGGCGTGTTGCATTGTGAAGTACAACCGGTAGGTTGGGAGAGACCAGTTGTGGTGTTGTGCGCGCATTTAAATTTATTTGAGCGTGATCGTATCAAGCAGTACGAAGCCATTACTAACTATATATGTCATGAGATTGCTGACGATCAGCCCTTAATTTTGGCAGGTGATTTTAATGATTGGAAAAAGATGTCTTGTGATAAACTGGCTCATGATTTGGGTATGACAGAAGCTTTTAAACACTGCCATGGCAAGTTAATGCCAACGTTCCCAGCCAAATTACCCGTACTTAGTCTAGATCGCATTTATGTACGCAATCTAATCGTAAAAGATGCATGGGTACATACTGGCAAACCATGGTCAACACTATCAGATCATCTGCCAATCAGTGCGGAGTTGGCCTTGCTGTAAAACACCTTTAACACGCCCTAAAGTATCAATTAAAATAAAACTCATCAAAAAGTTGGGGCAGCAAAGCACCCAATAATATATAAGGATATATAACGATGTCTAATAGTCAACGACCAGACACTCAACATGCTGTGCTGATAAATGAGTTTGGTGCGCCTGAAGTGATGCAATACCAAGATAGTGTAGCGATACCAGGATTGGCTCAAGATCAAGTATTGGTAAAAGTTGCTTATGCAGGTATCAATCCTGTCGATTACAAGACACGTCAAGGCAAGGGTTGGGGTGCGGAAGCTATCCAAAAAGACAAGTTCGATAACCATGAGTCTGCAATACTAGGCTTCGATGTGTCAGGTGTTGTAGTTGATAGCAATAGCGAGCATTTTAGTATTGGCGATCAAGTTGCTGCACTGACTTTTAATGGTGGTGGTTATGCTGAGTATGTCGCAGTCGATGCTACTCTACTAGCAAAAGTACCAGAACGGGTAACATTGGAGCAAGCAGGAGCATTGCCTTGTATCGGCCAGACGGCGATACAGTTTGTAGAATTTGCTGATATTAAGGATGGTGAGCATGTAGTGATTAATGCACCAGCGGGCGGTGTCGGTCATTTATTGATTCAGTTGTTAATGGATAAAGTGGCTAACAATAATATCAAGGTAACCGTTATTTGCTCACCAGAAAAATATGCCAAGCTTGATGAGTTAATAGAGGTATCTAAGCTGGCAGGTTGGATTGACTACACCAAAGAAGATGCGTTTCCTGAGCTGCAAGCAGATGTACTACTAGATTTGGTCGGGGGTGATGCGGGTATAAGGGCGCTTAGCGTGGTCAAGCCTGAAGGTCATGTGTATGTCTTACCGACAATTTGGGTCGATAAACTCAAAGAAGCGGGTAGCCAAAAGAACTTAAACGTGGCGGGTTATAAGTCGCAGCGTAATGGTGAAGATATGGCAAGAGTACTACAACTGGTGGCAGATGGTGCGCTGACGTTACGTATTCAGCAAGTTTATCCAATGTCAGAAGTAGTTGCAGCTCACCATGAGCTACAAAAAGGTGATGCGTTTGGCAAGATTGTTTTAAAAGCAAGCTAAGACACACTCTAGACTATATTGAATCTAAGGCGAATTGAATCTAAGGCGACAGTATCTGTCGAAACGTTAGGCTAATACGCCCTGTTGAGACCGCTTTGGTTTTGGTAATGGTATGTTTCCAATACTCTTGGGTATCATCATGCATGACAATTAACTGACCTGACTCAAGATGAAGCTCGACTTTGTCTTGAGTTTTTTTGTGTTTCAAAACAAACTTGCGTGTGGCACCAAGTGATAGTGAAGCGATGATTGGCTGTGTACCCAGCTCTTTTTCATCATCGGCATGATAACCCATGCCATCGGTACCAGAAGGGTAGTAGTTGAGTAGACAGGAGTTAAAATGAACATCAATGCCTATACTTAATAATTGCTGCTCAACGTATTGTTTCATGTGAAACACAGTGTTCGACCATGCAATAGCCTGATGTGACTGTCCAGAGTATTGATAAGTGGTATTGCTTTCGCCCATCCAAACGATTTGACGAGTGGTGATGTGAGTCTTTCCAAACAGTGTCACGACATCAGATTGCCACGGTAGCTCAGTCAATAAAGCCTGATACACCTCATCGGTATTTTCGATAACCATACCCAAATCATTTACCTTGCCATTATAAGGCAGTAGGTTGTCTGTCGGTGCAGGAGAAAAAAGATCAGGCATGTATCAGCTTATTTGTTGATTTGATAATAATCATTGATGATCTGAGCGCATAGGTCAGGTGCTTCCATGGGTAATAAGTGTCCGTATTCTAGTAGAGAAACGATGCGGCTCTCAGGTACGAACTTGCGCCATTGCTTACGCACTTTGTTATTGATAAATAAGGTTGGCTTACCAGTAATGAGCGTATAAGGGCATTTGAGTTGCTTGAGTGCACTATCAATATAAGGCGCGCCAAAATAGTTGGCAAGCTCTTGCTCTGGCGCAAATATTAGGATGTAAGTACCATCGGCATTTTTGATTAAGCTTTGCTCAGCGAATATCCGTAAGTGTGCATCGCTGATACGTCGATAGGCAGATTGCTCGCGCAGGTGTTCATAATAATCGTTGATGCTTGGCCAAATAGTTTGCTTGGTGAGTGTGCTTTTAAAAGGCTCGTGATTGAGCAGAACTTTACGTGGCAATAGGTTGTATAGTCTGGCTTGTCTCTTGGTAAATGTCACAGGCTCTATTAAATATAACTGTGAAAACAGATCTGGGCGCATGGCTGCGGCGATGGCAGTGGCAGTTGCACCCTGTGAATGACCTATACCTACCACTGGTTTGTTTTGGGTTTTTTCTAAAAATTCAATCAGCATTTCGGCATCTTGCTCACGTGTCAGGCGACGGCGTTGCGGTTTGTCATACCAATAACCACGTAGAGCGAGTGAGCTAATATCAAAGTTAGTTGACAGCGCTTGTAATAAAGGTTTGTAGGTGCCAACGGTGAAGCTATTACCACCATAAAAATGTGCAGGTACACGTGAAGCCGTCTTTGCCTGTATCGATGAATTAAGCTGGCTCAGGTTGTAGTAGCGTGCTTGTTTTCCACTGATGTTAATGCGGTGTGTGAAGGCTTCCATAGGATCAAAACTTCCTTGTATGTCGTGTTTAATAAGAGCGAACAATTTTTAGTTAGCTGTCTTCACCTAAGAAGCCACCACTTTGACGATGCCATAGTCGTGCATAGACGCCTTGGCGTGCCAATAGCTCATCATGGCTACCTTGCTCAATAATTTTACCTTTGTCCATGACCACCAGTCGATCTAGTGCAGCAATGGTAGAGAGACGATGAGCAATTGCGATGACCGTTTTACCTGTCATAATATCATTCAGACTTTCAGTAATGGCAAACTCAATCTCAGAGTCAAGGGCACTGGTGGCTTCATCTAACAGTAATATCGGTGCGTTTTTTAGCATAACACGTGAGATAGCGATACGCTGACGTTGACCGCCAGAAAGCTTGACGCCACGTTCACCCACTTGTGTATTCAGACCGGCATTGCCTTTGTCGTCGTATAGGTCTTTAATGAAATCCCATGCTTGGGCTTGCTTGGCAGCAGTAATAATTTCTTCATCACTAGCATCAGGACGACCATAAGCGATGTTTTCACGTACCGTACGGTGCAGTAAGGATGTATCTTGGGTGACCATGCCGATTTGTTGGCGTAAAGATTCTTGGGTAACCGCATCAATCGCCTGTCCGTCGATAAGGATTTTACCGCTATCAACATCGAAGAAGCGTAATAATAAATTAACCAAGGTTGATTTACCTGCACCTGAGCGTCCAACCAAGCCTATTTTTTCACCTGGGTTGATGTCTAGATAGAAATCATCGAGAAGCTTCACGATTGAAGTTGTTGCTTCTTTTGCTTCGTCTAAATTATGAGTGTCAGCAGTGTCGCTATTGGTCTCGCTTTCATAACCAAAATCCACATGGTCGAAGACAATCTGACCCTTAGTGACGTTTAAGTCAGGTGCATTAGGCTTGTCTATAATGGTTTGCGGTGCTGATAAGGTACGCATACCATCTTGTACCGTACCGATGCTTTCAAACAAGCTGGCCGTCTGCCACATAATCCATCGCGTCAGACCATTTAAGCGCAGTGCCATCGCTGTTGCGGCGGCAATTGCACCCACACCGACCGCGCCGTGTTGCCATAAATACAGGCCAATACCAACTGTGCTACTAACTAAAATAACACTGATCAGATGGGTCGAGACTTCTAGATAGCTGACCCAGCGCATCTGTGCATGAACAGTACCTAAAAACTGCCCCATGGCGTTCTTGGCATAGCCCAGTTCACGGCGTGAGTGGCTAAATAGTTTGACGGTCATGATATTGGCATAAGCATCAGTAATGCGACCAACCATCAACGCACGAGCATCTGCCTGAACGATGGCGGTGTTTTTTAATTTCGGAATAAAGTACCAAATACTAAGGGCAACCAAGATGAGCCAAATGATAAAAGGAATCAATAGTAACTTATCTAAGTTAAATAAAATAACGCCTGAGGTGATAAAGTAGACAGAGACATACATGAACATGTCGGTGACCGTCATGACGGTATCACGCACAGCCAATGCTGTTTGCATCACCTTCGCTGAGACACGTCCTGAAAACTCATCTTGATAAAACTGCATCGACTGCCCAAGCATGCGCTGATGAAAACGCCAGCGCATTTGCATGGGGAAGACGCCTTGCAAGGTCTGAAAATGAACAAACGATGATAAGGCAATCCATACTGGACTCAGTATCATGACGGCTAACATCAAGAGTAGCATGTCGCCTTTTTCTACCCACAGAGTTTGAGGTGTATAAACACCGAGCCAATCAACGATATTGCCAATCCAAGCAAACAGCATGGCTTCATAGATGCCAATACCTGCTGACAAAATCATAAATAATACTAGCCAGCCACGTAAGCCGTTGGTGCATACCCACAAAAACTTGAGCATGCCATCACGAGGTGAGGGTAGTGGCATTGGTGTGTCAGGAAAAGCGGGTAGACGATTTTCAAAAAAACGAAATAGAGCATTCATAGGCAGTTATAAAACATCAATAGCAGTACGCCAAAATTAACGATGTCACTCGTTATTTTGAATCTTTACTTTTGTTATTAGGATTGCTCGCTATTTTAGCAAAATTCGCCATTAGAGCTGCATGCGAATTGTAATTTGAACGAGACAGATCAGCTTGTATTCAGCGAAATAAAAGCTGATAAATAGATTGCTGCCATGGAAATCTTTTGTTACATTCTACTGATTTAAATTCGTTCAGTAGTTTATCTTGTACATTTAACGACTTATTTTCAAGGTGACTTCACAAAAACGTATTAGGGCGTGTCATCAATTAGCACCGTTATTTTAGAATAAGCTATAGTAACTCTATATTTATTCATATGAGCTTAATCATCATGACAAGACGACATGCCCTACGAGATGACCAATGGGAGAGAGTTAAAGACATTCTGCCAGGTCAACTAGGTGACGTTGGTGTTACTGCAAAGGATAACCGCTTGTTCGTAGAAGCAGTTCTTTACCGCTATAAGACAGGCGTACCTTGGCGTGACCTACCTGAACGATTTGGCGACTTCAGAGTAATTCATACTCGTTTTAGCCGTTGGTCAAAAAAAGGCGTATGGGCACAGGTGTTTAATCAGTTGTCCGAACAATCAGACGATGAATATGCCATGTTAGATGCCACGATTGTTAAAGCCCATCAGCACAGTGCTGGAAAAAAAGGGATCAAGCCATTGGACGTAGTAAAGGTGGACTGACGACTAAGATACATACTCGTACAGATGCACTAGGCAATCCTACTGGCTTTTATCTAACAGGTGGCGCAGCTCATGACTTATGTGGCTCAGATGAACTGCTCGATGTCAGTATTAGTCAAACTTGGCTTGCTGATAGAGCTTATGATGCTGATGCCCGTGTCATTGTACCGATTAAATCGGTACAAGGTAATGCAGTCATACCATCTAAGTGTCATCGACTGCAGCCAAGAGACTTCGATAAAGCGAGGCATCTGATCGAGAACTTCTTTGCCAAGATTAAGCAGTACCGTGCGATTGCTACCCGCTATGACAAGTTAGCCTGTCATTTCCTCAGTGCGATTCATCTGGTTTCTTGTGTCATTTGGCTTAATTGATGACACGCCCTAACAACAATCATGCAAAGATGGCTGTTTAAAAAGGTAAATGTTCATGATGTATTTAACGATAGCGGTGCTCTGTAGTGTTGCTGTTTCGGTATTATTAAAAATATTACGGCAAAAAAATATAGACATACGCCAGACTATCGTTGCGGGTTATCCTGTGGCGTCGCTATTGACTTGGTTCTTGCTAAAACCAGAGGTGGGCGGGCTAGCTGAATTTGGTAGCGCATGGGGCATTATTGTCGCTCTTGGTATCATGCTACCAGCCGTATTCATTATCCTTGGGCGCGCTATTGAATCAGTCGGTATGGTTGCAACTGATGCCGCTCAGCGTCTATCGCTCATCATTCCTATTGCAGCTTCTTTTCTATTGTTTGGTGAGATGATTACTGGTACGCATGTGTTTGGACTGCTGTTAGGATTTTTGGCATTAGCAGCATTGGTCTATCGTCCACAATATGCTGATATTAGTCAACAAGCCAAGCGTACGCCATTATGGTTATTTGGGGTGTGGGCAGGCTATGGTCTTATTGATATCTTGTTTAAACAGGTTGCCAAACAAGGCACAGCCTTCGCGCTCACGTTATTTGTCAGTTTCGGCTTGGCTGGATTACTGCTATTTATCTATTTACTTATCACTCGTGTGCGCTGGCAAGGAACTGCGCTAGCAGCAGGACTGCTATTAGGCGCACTAAATATGGGTAATATTTATGCTTATGTACGGGCCCATCAAGTAATGCATGACTCTCCTAGTATCGTCTTTACTGGTATGAATGTTGGTGTTATTGCGGTAGCGACTTTGATTGGTGTTGGCATATTTAAGGAACATCTCAATCGTATTAATATATTGGGCTTGTTCTTAGCTATTTGCTGCGTGGTCTTACTATTTTTAGCTTAACGATTTTAGCCTAAAGGCTTGAATGTGGTCATGATTTTACTAAGGTTTTAACTGAGAAAATATAGGCAGATGACCTATCCTATGATAAGGTTAGCTACAATAAATAGAGCTGACAACAAGCATTTTTCTTAGTAATACCTGATAATTAATAAAAATAGGATGCACATTCAATGGAATACGACAAGCAATTACAACGTATAAAAAACAGCTCAGGCTTCATCGCAGCGCTTGATCAAAGTGGCGGCAGCACACCAAAGGCGTTAGAGAATTATGGTGTCACTAGTGCAGACTACAGTGACGACTCGGCTATGTTTGATTTGGTACATGAGATGCGTGCTCGTATCATCACTTGTGATTCATTTGATAATGAGCGTGTCCTTGGCGCTATTTTATTTGAAGATACTATGGATCGTAAGATTAATGACAAGCCAACGGCCAATTATCTGTGGGAAGATAAAAACATCGTACCATTTCTAAAAGTAGATAAAGGGCTGGCTGAGCAAATGAATGGCGTACAAGTCATGCGTCCGATGCCAGACCTAGATGTATTATTAGACAAGGCAAAAAACTATCCTGTGTTTGGCACTAAAATGCGCTCAGTAGTCTATGAGCCAAACGTCGATGGTATTGAGCTGGTGGTACAGCAGCAGTTTGATGTCGCAAAGCAAATTATCTCAAAAGGTTTGATGCCTATCGTCGAGCCAGAAGTGGATATCAATGGTGCACAAAAACATGAATGCGAAGTTATATTGAAAGCCAGTATTCTACAAAATCTGGATCGTTTGAATGACGAGCAGCAAGTCATGCTAAAGCTGACATTGCCTGAAGAGGCAGGATTTTACCAAGAGCTGATTGAGCATCCAAAAGTGTTAAAAGTCGTGGCCTTGTCAGGTGGTTATAGCCGTAGCGATGCCTGTGCTAAGCTGAAGCAAAACCCAGGTATGATAGCGAGCTTCTCGCGCGCCTTTACTGAGGGTTTGAGTAAGCAGCAAAGTGATGAAGCATTTTCTGCAACTATCAATAATTCGATCGAAGAGATCTATGAGGCGTCGAAGGTTTAAAGTTAAAGATTGAAATCGAATTCGTAATCCCAGTAAATACTATGTTTACTGGGATTTTTTTATAGTTTTCATTATTAATAAATAGTAGACTTTTATTTATTTTTAATAAGGCTGAGAAATATTGTGTTTCGATTTACTATCATAGGGTTGTTGTTACTAAGTTGGAGCGTTGCTAGCCAAGCTATTGAACCCGTCAGCTATTCAGGAACTTGGGCGAATGCTGCTTATTTCAATAAGAGTATTGATGTCATATCAGAGTCAGTCGACATTGATGTTATAGAAGACGCTAATAATTATACGGTAACCTATGAGCTATATAACAATCGTGAAGGTCTACAATTCCCATTAGTGCTTGAGGTGTTCGATGGTTTGGATAGTTTTGAGCAAAGTGATGATTTCAAAATCTCTATAGACGGTCAATCAGTGCCCGTTGAGGTACTTACCGAAGATGATACTGTGCTTGATACGGCTGACTTTTATTACTCATCTACAGATACAGATACAGATACAGATACAGATACAGATGCTCAAGCGTTTAGAGCAGAGTCCAAATATATCAACGTCAATTTATCACAAGGACTACACACCGTTATAGCTACTTATGATGCGCATCCACACTATTATGGTAGTGATTGGACGGCAAGACATACCTACTCATATAGCTTAAAGCCTATGCAGCAAAGTGATGTACAGAGCCAGCGATTTCAAGGCTCAACCATCACCCTAAATTTTGATGGTGATACGGATCATGTCACTGTCGATATCGATAATGAAGAAACGGCATTATCTGTGAATCAACCACTACATTTCAATGATAACCTTGCGAAAGAGATTGATTTTATTATTCAAAAACCACTGAATCCATTGGCTAAGGTATTAACGGCTGTCTCACCATTTGTCACTTTCATTGCGTTGTTCGCGCTAGGTATGCGGCATTTGCGCAGGATGCGTCGATGTGAAGAGTCTCAGCCTGAGGGTCTTTGGGTGGTCCTACTAACTGGTGGGTTCCTAATCCCTTTTCTGAGTTTGATTGCCTATTATGTTTTTCTATTAGTGACGGATATGGTGATTGGTAAAGGGGCAACGGGAGAGAGTCGAGCTTTATTTTCTATTTGGGTTTTGCCATTGGGTTATATTGTGTTGACACCTATCTATCTGGTGATTAGCTTTGTGGCTTTGATAGAGATTAAAAGGAATAATAAAAAAAAGCTTGAACCTAGTGACTAGGTCCAAGCTTCTTGAGTTAGCCAGTTTTTAGCAAATAGAGCATCATACCTCTGTATATAACTGACGTCCTTCGCTATTGTATTTCTCGGTCATCTCAGCCATACCTTTACTAACTTCATCAGCACTGGCTTCTCCAACTTGACGAACCAGCTCGGTATCTACTTCTTTGATTAAGTGACCTGCATCAGTTAAGTCACCGGTTTGTGGCGTGACTTTATTGGCAGCAGCTTTATCTAAACCTGCTGCATATTCACGCACATTTTGGGTGATTTTCATTGAGCAGAATTTTGGCCCACACATCGAGCAGAAGTGTGCTGACTTATGAGCGTCTTTTGGCAATGTTTCATCATGGAACTCACGCGCAGTATCAGGGTCGAGCGCCAGGTTGAACTGATCGTCCCAGCGGAATTCAAAACGCGCTTTAGACAGCGCATTGTCACGAGACTGTGCCCCTGGATGCCCTTTGGCTAAATCAGCGGCATGGGCCGCAATTTTATAAGTGATAATGCCGTCTTTGACATCCTTTTTATTGGGTAAACCCAAGTGCTCTTTTGGTGTGACGTAGCAGAGCATGGCAGTACCAAACCAGCCAATCATCGCCGCACCAATGGCGCTAGTAATATGGTCATAGCCGGGTGCGATGTCCGTGGTCAATGGCCCTAAAGTATAGAAAGGTGCATCCTCACAAATCTCAAGCTGCAAATCCATATTCTCTTTAATACGGTTCATGGCCACGTGACCTGGGCCTTCAATCATCACCTGTACATCATGCTTCCATGCGATTTTGGTTAGCTCGCCAAGGGTGCGCAGCTCGCCAAACTGTGCTTCATCATTGGCATCTTGCAAGCAGCCTGGACGCAAGCCATCACCCAAGCTAAAGGCCACATCGTACTGCTTCATGATTTCGCAAATGTCTTCAAAATGCGTGTATAAAAAGCTCTCTTGATGATGGGCGAGACACCACTGCGCCATGATAGAGCCACCACGCGAGACGATACCCGTTAAGCGATTAGCAGTGAGCGGTACATAGCGTAGTAGTACGCCTGCATGAATGGTGAAGTAATCGACGCCTTGTTCTGCTTGCTCAATTAGTGTATCGCGGAAGATTTCCCACGTGAGGTCTTCTGCCACGCCATCGACTTTTTCGAGCGCTTGATAAATCGGTACGGTGCCAATCGGTACTGGCGAGTTACGAATCAACCATTCACGGGTTTCGTGAATATGGTTGCCAGTTGACAGATCCATGATGTTATCCGCACCCCAACGCGTGGCCCACGTCATTTTAGACACTTCTTCATCGATAGAAGAGCCTAGCGCTGAGTTACCGATATTGGCATTAATTTTCACTAAGAAATTGCGTCCGATAATCATCGGCTCAGACTCTGGATGGTTGATGTTGTTTGGGATAATCGCGCGACCTGCTGCTACCTCGCTACGCACAAACTCAGGGGTAATAGCCGTAGGGGTATTGGCGCCAAAGTTCTCACCATCGTGTTGACGCATATCGGTCAGCTCATGCTGTTTTTGCGTTTCACGAATGGCGATATATTCCATTTCTGGGGTGATGATACCGCGACGCGCGTAGTACATTTGCGTGACGTTGCCAGCTTTGCCATCGATATTTTTGGCACGGCGCGGTTTGTCGATGTGAGCGAATCTAAGGTTCGCAGTAGTGATATCACGGGCACGCGCTTGTCCGTATGAGCTAGACAATCCGCTTAATTGTTCAGTATCACCACGTTCATTTATCCAGCCTTCACGCAGCTTTGGCAAACCTTTTGTCAAATCAATTTCGACGTTGGGATCGGTATAAACGCCAGAGGTGTCATAGACATAAAAGGGTGGATTTTGTTCCCAATCGGCTTCGTCGACACCTTGTATAGGAGTAGGGTCTAGGGTAATTTCGCGCATCGGTACTTGAATGTCAGGGCGAGAGCCTTCGATATAGACTTTGCGAGAGGCTGGAAGTATACGATGTAAGTCGCGAGCATCTTCTTCGAATCGAGCATCACTTGCTGTGCGGTGAGCTGGCGTTTTTAGCGCATCCGCTTTTTTATCAGCTTTACTGTGGGTCGTTTGAGCGGGCTCTGAAGCAAGAATAGTGTCATCAGCTGGGATGTGAGTCTGTGCTGCTTGTACATTAGAAGTCGTCATATGCTGTCCTAGCGTGTTGGTTTTAAATAAAAGCAACACCGCCAGTAGCTGCGGGGGTGGCATCTGTAATCTAGACAATTTCAGTTTATGAACATCAGCCAACGACCAAACAGTGTCGTCGCGGATGATGTCGATGTAACCTTGGACGCAACTTTATATCGATACTCACGACTTTAGTAACGTCAAACGTATACTAAAACAGTCATGATAATAAAAAGGCATTTCTGCACGTCCTTTGTCATACATAACAAAGTGCTTAAGACTTCCCTGCGTCGGTACTAACCGCATCAGGTTTGGCGGGTGATCTCTCAGCGAATGTATCAAGGCGACTGGTTTAATAAAGTAAGTTTAATAAATCAGGCCAATCATACACCGCACCCCGAGTCTGTCAGTGTTGTGAATCAATTGAATATTAACAAAATTCTGCTCAGACGGCTAATGATATTTAGGGGCAGGTATTATGCGATGTATTGGTATTGATAAAACTGAATAAGTTTTCTTTATTAATATGAGATATTAAGTTGTTGAAAAAATTAAGATTATCGTTTATTTATGGTTTGAATGCTGCTGATAAATATAGGTGTAATAAGGTTGTCATTTAACTGTCATTAAACTGTCATAAAAACTTGGCAAGATAACTCGCATATCACAAACAATGCTTTTTTGTATGTTGTTAAACTTTAGGAGTCTTAAATGCGTTATTCGTTATTAGCAGTAGCCGTTAGTTGTACCTTAGTACTTACGGCATGTAATCAATCAACTGAAACGACAGAGTCTGCTGCTGATAGTGCTGTCGCGACTGAGACAGCCACTACCCAAACAGCAGGGTCTTCATCTGCCACAGATTTTAAATCTGCTGAAAATATCGCAATGAATATTACTGGTGCTGGTGCTTCTTTTCCGCAGCCTATCTATGCTAAGTGGTCTTACGACTACAACGCTGCGACTGGTGGTCAAGTGAATTATCAGTCAATCGGCTCTTCTGGCGGTATCAAGCAAATCCAATCAAAAACAGTTGATTTTGGCGCTTCTGATGCACCTATGACACCTGAAGAGTTAGATAAAGCTGGTTTGATTCAGTTTCCAACGGTTATCGGTGGCGTCGTACCTATCGTAAATATTGATGGTGTTGAGCCTGGCCAATTGCAGTTAGACGGTGAGACTTTAGCAAATATCTATCTAGGTAAGATTAACAACTGGAATGACCCTGCGATTAAAGCGACGAACCCTGATCTAACGCTACCTGATGCTGCGATTACTACTGTATTCCGCTCAGACGGTTCAGGTACTACCTTCAACTTCACTGATTATCTAGCAAAAGTGTCAACAGACTGGAAAGACAGTGTCGGCGTTGATAAGACAGTGAAGTGGCCAACTTCTGCCACTGGTGCAGGCGGTAAAGGTAACGAAGGCGTATCAAGCTACGTCAATCGTATGAAAAACTCAATCGGCTATGTTGAGTATGCTTATGCCAAGCAAAACAATATGTCACATACAGCCCTACGAAATGCAGCAGGTAACTTCGTGCAACCTTCTGCAGAAACGTTTGCAGCAGCTGGTGATATCGATTGGTCACAACAAGAAGGCTTTTATAAAGTTATCACCAACTCTGAGACCGAGCAAGCATGGCCAATCGCCGCTGCGACTTTCATCTTAGTACATAAGCAACCAGAAAACCCTCAGCAAGTGGCTGGCGTATTGAACTTCTTTGATTGGGCTTATACCCAAGGTGATGATGATGCCATGGCACTAGATTACGTTCCTTTCTCTGATACAGCCGTTGCGTTATTCAAAGATAAATGGAATGAAGTGAAGGGCAGTGATGGACAGCCAGTTTATACAGCAGCCCAGTAACTGATTTCTGTTAAATATTATTTAGCGTTTTTGCAGTTACCCTCTCGAATAACTATTCTCCGGTAGTTATTTGAGAGGTTTTATCACAGTAAATTTGCTCCTAAGCTTGCTGTGATAAAGCCCAATAAAGATTTCTAATATTTTGACTCAACCCTATTCAATGCTGAGACACTTATGAATGATTTAAGGTCCCAACTGGCCAAACAAAAACGCTACGATTTTTTGTTTGTCAATGCAACCAAAGCTTTTGCCATTCTTGTCCTAATGTCTTTAGGTGGTATTTTAGTCTCATTGATAGTCGGTGCATGGCCGAGTATTCAAGAGTTTGGTTTGGGCTTTTATACCAGCAATAACTGGGATACAGTTGCCAACGAGTACGGTGCATTGGCGCCTATTTACGGCACATTGATCACATCTTTTATTGCCATTTTAATTGCGGTTCCCGTCAGTTTTGGTATTGCCATATTTTTGACTGAGATGTGTCCAAAATTCTTAAAAAAACCGCTCGGTATTGCGATTGAGTTATTAGCAGGTATTCCCTCTATCATTTATGGTATGTGGGGATTGTTTGTATTTGCTCCTTTCTTTGGCGACCATATTCAGCCATGGTTCATCGAACACATTGGTCCACTGCCTATCATTGGCAAGCTATTTACAGGTGCGCCAATGGGGCTAGGTATGTTCACAGCATCTCTAGTACTTGCCATCATGATCATTCCTTTTATCGCAGCCACTATGCGTGATGTCTTTTCGGTCGTGCCAGACCTGCTTAAAGAGTCAGCTTATGGAATGGGCGCGACCACTTGGGAAGTCATGTTCAAGATTATCCTTCCTTATACCAAAGCTGGTGTGGTTGGCGGTGTCATTTTAGGGTTAGGTCGCGCATTGGGCGAGACCATGGCAGTGACATTCCTTATCGGTAATGCCTTTAATATCAGTCCAAGCTTATTTACCTCTGGTGTCACGATTACGTCAGCCTTGGCAAATGAGTTTGCGGAAGCATCGAGTGAGTTACATTTAGCCTCCTTGCTACATTTAGGCCTAATCTTGTTTGTGATTACCTTTATCGTGCTATCACTCGCTAAACTCATGCTGATGCGCATGGATCATAAAGCAGGCAATCGCTAATTGTTTGACTGCCACAGTTCGATTAAATCAATAAGTGTCGATGGTTATTGGTATTGATAAAAATACGGGAAACACGTTTTATGCCTTCTAACAATGCTACCCACGCTACTAATGCAATCAGTGCGCCGTTACCACTCAATGGTTTCCAAGGACGTTATGACAAAAGTCTTTATAACAAGCGTCGCTGGGCTAATAAGCTAGGTCTAGGCTTTGCAATGACAGCGATGGTTTTTGGTTTGTTTTGGTTATTTTGGATTCTGCTGACACTTCTGGTGGAAGGTTTTCAGGGTATGGTGCAACTGCCGATATTTACGGCTGATACACCACCGCCAATGAGTGCAGGCGGGCTACGTAACGCCATCGTTGGTTCGGTGATGTTGGCATTTTCAGGGCTGTTTATCGGAGCGCCTATTGGTCTTATGACAGGTATTTATTTATCTGAGTTCTCGCAAGGCAGTATGCTTGGCAAGGTAACGCGCTTTTTAAATGATATTTTATTATCAGCACCGTCGATTGTTATTGGTCTATTTATTTATGCACTGATGGTAAAAGGTCAAAGTTTCTCTGGTTGGGCAGGTGCGTTAGCATTGGCGCTCATCGTTATTCCTGTGGTGGTACGTACGACTGAAAACATGCTCAATCTGGTTCCTAACAGTATTCGCGAAGCCGCTTATGCACTTGGCACGCCTAAATGGAAAATGGTTACGCAAGTGACAATCAAGGCGGCTAAAGCAGGATTGACTACAGGGGTTTTATTGGCCTTTGCCAGAATCACAGGTGAGACAGCGCCACTGCTATTTACCGCGCTAAATAACCAATATTTCAGTACCGACATGGGTCAGCCTATTGCCAATTTACCCAATACCATCTATCAGTTTGCGATGAGCCCTTATGATAACTGGCATACATTAGCATGGGCCGCTGCGCTACTTATCACTGCTTCTGTCTTGATACTAAATATTTTAGCAAGATTCATTGGTGGTAGAGGTCAGACTAAGTAAGACCCAATGCTCAATGAAATGATACGACATTGAGCATTTACTTAAAACTATACGAAATTAATCGAGCTAGGTTGGACAATATTATGAATGATGTCATCAGCAAAACCCGTACAGATAAAACCACTGATCAATTCAAGACAACAACTGATAACCTGTTAAACAGATCAATGTCCACTAGCACAAATATGGAGCAACCAGATGTTGCGAACCTGACCAAGCAGACGCTTAATGACTTGCCTGAAAACATGCCACCGGCAAAAATGCAGATTCGAGATTTAAGTTTTTACTATGGTGACTTTAAAGCACTAAAAAATATCAATATCGATATTCCTGATAAAAAAGTCACCGCCTTCATTGGTCCTTCAGGCTGCGGCAAGTCGACACTACTACGTACTTTTAATCGTATGTATGATCTCTATCCAGGTATGCGTGCCGAAGGCAGTATTAACCTTGATGGTAATAATATCTTGGGTAAAGATGTCGATGTGAATTTGCTTCGCGCCCAAGTAGGCATGGTATTCCAAAAACCAACACCGTTTCCAATGTCAATTTATGACAATGTCGCCTTTGGTGTACGCCTCTATGAAAAACTGAGCAAAGCTGAGCTAGACAACCGCGTGGAATGGGCACTCAAAAAATCAGCATTATGGCCAGAAGTTAAAGACAAGCTGAAGGCATCTGGATTATCTTTGTCAGGTGGCCAGCAGCAACGATTATGTATCGCACGCAGCGTCGCGACTAAGCCAGAAGTATTGCTACTCGATGAGCCAACATCAGCACTAGATCCCATTTCGACAGGGGCTATCGAAGATTTGATTGAAGATTTAAAAAATGATTATACGATTGCTATCGTTACTCATAATATGCAACAAGCAGCGCGCGTGTCAGACTATACGGTTTATATGTATCTAGGCGATATGATTGAGATGGGCGAGACGGATCAAGTGTTTACGAACCCTATTCAAAAAGCGACAGAAGACTATATTACAGGTCGTTATGGTTGATGCTTAATTCAAAAATCTCACCGCGTTACTAAAATATGTATCTCAGGGAATACCTCTTATGCCAAATGATAAGCATATCTCTAAAAGTTTTGACCAAGATTTAGATGAAGCCATTCGATTGTTTTTACACATGGGTGATCAGGCGGCCAACCAGGTTGCTAAAGCAATCCATGCGCTTATCGATAAAGATGAGATACTAGCACAAGAAGTCATTGATATGGACTTCGAAATAAACCGAATGGAAGTAGAGTTGGACGAGCATATTTTGCTATTAGTCGCAAAACGCCAGCCCGCAGCCAGTGACTTACGTTTGGTTATGTCTATCAGTAAAGGTGTGGTGGATTTAGAACGTATCGGTGATGAAGCCGTAAAAATTGCTCAAATGGCCAGTAAGATCGCGGCACAAGGCAAACTGTCATATGGCTATGCAGAGGTGCAACATCTCAGTAATCAAGTGCGTCTGATGCTACACAATGCACTAGAGGCCTTTAGTCAGTCAAACGCTGAACAGGCATTTGAGGTTATGCGTAATGATAATATGGTCAACGATGAGTATCAGTCAGCGATTCGTGCGTTGATGACTTATATTATGGAAGACTCAAGGCATGTCTCAAAAGTCATGAATATTATGTGGGTATTGCGGGCATTGGAGCGTATTGGTGATCATGCACAGAATGTCGCTGAGCTAGTGATCAACTATAGTAGTGGTCAAGATGTCCGTCACTCAGATTACGCACAGGTCGAAAAAGCCGTACAAGAAGCCAATGATCGTATGGCAGCGCGCCAAGTTAATACGACATCAGTCACCATGTCAGTGACTGACTTTGAAGCATCAGATAGTGAAGAGCAGTAGAAAGTATTTGACGGGTATTCTGATCATAGGACACACCCTCATTATCAAAAAACGCGCTATATTGATATAGCGCGTTTTTTTTGGTGATTAGGCAGTTAACAGCCCCTAACTTTCTGGTGTCCAACCCTGTGCACGCTCATAATCTTCGTTGTCCAAAAATTTATCACGTTGTTCAGTTAAAAACTTCTTGGCTGCAGGATCCAGCATACTCAAGTGGTTTTCATTAATCAGCATGGTCTGCTGCTCCAGCCATTCTTTCCATGCTTTGTCAGAGACCGTTTCTTGTAGCTCTTGACCTTTTTTGTTAGGAAAAGGAGGATGCGGCATTTTTGGTAATTCTTGTTTATATTTACGGCAAAACACGGTATTGGCTTGAGGATTAAAGGTCTCAGTCATAAAGCATTCCTTATCAGTTATATGTCGAATAATAGTATTAGCCTATGATAACGGTCTTAGACGATTTATCAAAGGGTATCTGTTATATCGTGTATAGGAGAGGTGATTGATACAAAAACACCCGCAAAAGTAGCGGGTGTTTTCAATCTTAAATAAATCAATTAGTCGACGTTTAAATAACCTTTAAGCAAAGGCTTTTAAACGATTGCGGCCATTGATTACGGCTTGTTTGACTTGGTTCGGCGCAGTGCCACCTAGATGGTCACGCGCTGCTAATGAGCCTTCTAGCGTTAGGTAATCAAATACATCATCGCCGATAGCATCACTGAACTGTTGGAGCTGTGCCAGTGACAAATCGCTCAAATCGACACCTTCGTTGATGCCCAAAGCCACAGCATTACCGACCACTTCATGAGCGTCACGGAAAGCCACGCCGTTGCGTACTAGATAATCAGCCAAATCAGTCGCGGTTGCGTAGCCCTTCATGGTGGCCGCACGCATGCTTTCTTTATTTGGCGTGATGTTTGGTAGCATATCAGCAAAGGCGAGAAGTGAGCCAGTCAATGTATCAACACAATCAAAAAGCGGCTCTTTGTCCTCTTGGTTGTCTTTGTTATAGGCCAGTGGCTGGCTCTTCATCAGGCTAAGCAGTGTCATAAGTTGACCGAAAACACGTGCCGCTTTACCGCGTACCAATTCTGGCACATCAGGGTTTTTCTTTTGCGGCATGATCGATGAGCCAGTACAGAAGCGATCTGGAATCTGCACAAAGTTGAACTGGGCTGACATCCACAGAATAATTTCTTCGCTCATACGTGACATATGCATCATGAGAATAGACGCGGCAGAAGTAAACTCAATGGCAAAGTCACGATCTGATACGGCATCAAGTGAGTTTTGGCAAATACCATCGAAACCGAGTAACTCAGCAGTAATGGTACGGTCGATTGGGAACGTTGTACCAGCAAGAGCAGCGCTACCTAGTGGCATCTGATTGATACGGCGGCGTGCGTCAACCAAACGCTCGGTGTCACGATACAACATCTCAAACCATGCCATGACGTGGTGACCAAAGCTTACAGGCTGAGCGGTTTGCAAATGGGTAAAACCTGGCATGATCGTATCAGTATGTTGCTCAGCCAGATCAAGTAGCCCGCTCTGTAGACGTACTAATAAGGCGATGATGTTATCTACCTCTTCACGTAACCAAAGACGAATATCGGTGGCCACCTGATCGTTGCGGCTTCGGCCTGTATGCAGTTTTTTACCAACTGCACCGATCACGTCAGTGAGGCGAGATTCAACGTTCATATGTACGTCTTCAAGTGCGATTGACCAGTTAAACTCACCGGCTTCGATCTCGCGTAATACTTGCTGTAGACCATCAATGATGGTGGCAACTTCATCAGACGTTAAGATTTCACACTTTTCAAGCATAGTCGCGTGTGCGATTGAGCCTTGAATGTCGTGACGTGCAAAGCGTTGATCAAAGCCGACAGAGGCGGTAAAGGCGGCAACGAAACTGTCCGTCGCTTCACTAAAGCGACCACCCCACATCTGTTGACCCTCACTGTTGGTAGGGGTTTTATTTGTTTTGGAAACATCTGTGTTAGAATTAGAGACAGATGCGGTTACATTTGATTCGGGATTACTAGGGTTTGAAGAATTGGCGTTCATATCGGTACAAGACAAGTCAAGAGAATAAGAGCTCAAGTATAGCAAAGGATGAGGTTGCCTTACTAGCGGAGCGCTTAGAGTTTTTTATACCTAAGCTCATGGAAACCATGAAACCTTGGCAATGGCTGCTATATATATTTTTTTGGTCACTGTTTCTTACGGTGGTGCGTCGTTATGATATTGCAACTTGGTCGGACTTTTTAATTCAATTTATGTGCGCGGCGCTTCAAAACATACTTAGTATTATGCCATCGTTATATATTATAGATTATCTGCGACCAGTCTTCAAAAGCATGAATATACCTAAAGTCAGTCTGTATGTCGTGGCCTTGCTTATGACGGCTAGTGCTATTTCAATAGCTTTGGTTCAGCTCATTACGATTAATATGGGTTGGTCTGAATATAATAGTCAAACATTTATTTTAGCCATCGTGTTTGATACCTTGATTGGCGGTGGCTTTACCCTAGTATTTTTACTGTATTTTTTACGTCGCTATCGTGAGGTGAATGCCCTAAAACAGTCATTCGAACAAAAATTAAGTGCCCAAAATGATGTGATTAAAGCGCGTCTGTCCCCGCATTTTTTCTTTAATACCATTAATACGCTTGTGTCACTTATCGAATCCAATCCTCCACGAGCTTCCGCTTTATTACAGAACGTTTCTGCACTATTTCGTGCTAGCTTTAATGGCGCAAGAGAGATTAGCTTCGAAGAAGAGATAGCTCTTTGTGAGCATTATTTGGCGATCGAGTCGAGCCGTTTGGCAGATAAGCTTGAAGTGAGCTGGCACCTGCCTGACGAAGATATTATGTATGATATGGTCGTCACGGCCCTAACCTTACAAAGCATATTGGAGCGCATGCTACTAAATGTGGTTGAGCTGACGACCGAAGTTGTTTATATCAAGATTAACGTAACGTGGGAGATGCATCGAGTAGCAATTGTGATAAGTGTTGACTTACCCAAAAAAACGCTGATTATTAACCATGATTTACGCCAAAACATGAATTTTTACATTCAAGCTGAGCGTTTACGTTCTTACTTTGGTCAAAGCGCTGATATTAAAAGTACCGTTACCAATACTCAAATTATTACTATCATTGACTATCCTCTCCAAGATGTCAGCTTATGATATTTTTTATGACTTGTTTTAGCTCTATATCTTTTAGTGAATAAGGCTTGGCATACTTATTGCATTATACTTAATGTCTATATTATTGTTTTAACTTGTATTTATATAAGGCAAAGATTCATTATGTTTAACCATTGGTGATTAAACATAACGAGTACGATGTAAAGTAATAACAGTAGACCAGATCTGTTATCATCCACATTTTATCGATTATTGTAGAGTTAATTTCTTTTATTTATAACTGTATTTAATATAATAATGCTAGGTAAGTGACGATGAATGATAATATGTATGTGACATCTATTAAAATATCCAGTTTGTCTCAAGATGGGAGTTTAAATGCGTATTGTAGTTTGTGATGATGAGCCACTAGCACGTGAGCGTTTGGTCCGCATTGTAAAAGAATCAGGTCATCAGGTGGTTGCTCAAGCAACAACAGGTACGGAAGCCATTATCGCCGTCAAAACTGAGCAGCCTGATATTATATTGTTAGATATTCGTATGCCTGAGATGGATGGAGTTCGCTGCGCGCAAGAGCTTGCGAGACTTGAACATCCGCCAGCGATTATATTCGTCACCGCTTATGATCATTATGCGATTGCAGCGCTAAAGGCCAATGCTATTGGTTGTTTATTGAAACCAGCCAATAAAGACGAGTTGATAGAGGCGCTCGACAAAGCAAAAAATCTAAATGCGGCCCAATTGAATGAAATTCGTAAGCTCGAAGACCCAACTACGCGGCCAGTACGTGAGCATATCGCTGCTCGTACCCACCGAGGCGTTGAACTGATCAAAATCAAAGATATTTATTATTTTACTGCTGACCAAAAGTATGTCAAAGTACGCCACAAGGGCGGTATTGTACTTATTGATGAGACACTCAAAGAGCTGGAACAAGAGTTTGAAGATCGTTTATTTCGGGTGCATCGTAATGCCATTATCAACCTTAGCTATTTAGACTACTTAGAAACCTTGGATGCGGGGCAGTATCAGATACGCTTTAAAGGTATCGATGAAACATTGGCAGTGAGCCGTCGTCACTTGCCAGCGTTACGTGACAAGATTCAAAGTATGTAATTTATAAAAAAGTAAAATCGCAAGTTGGACTGGTACAGAGATGAAACCTATGTAAATCAAACCACTTGGCGCTAATGGCAAACCTTAGCTATTTTAGGCTATTTAGATCACTATTGATCGAATTGAGAACACAGCTTAATCACACCATATCATCAAACCCTTATTTATGCTTAAATAGGGGTGTTTTTTTGCGTCAGCAATTACTATAACTGGTTTATACCGTTCATCTTTGGTAGGAAATCTGCAGTAGGGTTTAGCACCGACATGGTTGGAACTAATATAAACAGCACCAAGATTATAGTATCTAACTTATTGAGGCCTTTTATGAGCAATTCACAGAAACCTGCATTGACCACATTAAATATTGCCACACGTCAGAGCCCTTTAGCACTATGGCAGGCTGAGCATATTCGTGATCGTCTATTAGAGATGTATCCTAATTTGACTGTTAACTTGCTAAAAATTGTCACTAAAGGTGATAAAATTTTGGATACACCATTGGCCAAAATTGGTGGCAAAGGTTTGTTTGTTAAAGAGCTTGAGCAAGCACTGTATAATAAACAAGCCGATATTGCTGTACATTCATTAAAAGACGTACCGATGCAACTTCCTGAAGGCTTGACACTCGGGGTTTATTGTAAACGAGCCTCACCAACGGACGCTTTTGTTTCTAACACTTATCATAATATTGATGAGTTACCACAAGGTGCTATTGTTGGTACATCAAGTTTGCGTCGTCAGTGTCAAATTAAAGCTTATCGCCCAGATTTGCAGATCAAAACCTTACGCGGTAACGTGGGTACTCGCCTGGGTAAACTAGATGCTGGTGAGTATGATGCTATTATACTCGCGACCAGTGGCTTGCAGCGTATTGAGTTGAACGAGCGCATACGCGGGGAGCTTGAGATTGATGCTTGCTTACCTGCAGTTGGCCAAGGCGCGCTGGCGATTGAGTGTCGTGAAGGCGATGAAGAGGTACTTAAACTACTTGCACCGTTGAATGATGACAAAGCCCGTATTCGCCTCATCGCTGAGCGTGCGTTAAACCGTCACCTAGAAGGTGGTTGCCAAGTTCCGATTGCAGCTTACGCTGTTTTACAGATGGCTGATGAAACCGATGCTAACAACGATGACAACGGTGATGATGGCAATAATGACGATGGTAATGTATTGTGGCTACGTGGTCGAGTAGGTCAAGCAGATGGTAGTGAACTGTTAAGAGCAGAAAAACGGGTCACATTAGTCGGCAGCCAAGAAGCACAAGAAACACAAGCCAATCAACTGGGTATTGATGTTGCAAAGCTATTGCTTGCTGATGGAGCTGGTGACATTTTGTCAGCGATTTATCACCCTGAATAACACGTCAATATTTTATTACCTTCACTATAGTTTCAGCATCAATAATGGTGAAACTATAGTCAGGTAAACTTCTTCACCGTTTGCCATGGTACGTCTATGTCATCAATGTTAAATCACGCCAATCCCACCTCTAATACTCAACCGTATAACAAGTCATCGCTACCGCAAATAATCATCAATACGCGGCCAGTAGAGCGTGCGGCAGCGCTGACGGAGCACCTAAAGACGGCAGGATTTAGTGTGATTGAGATACCAATGTTGGCGCTACAGTCACGGCCGATAACTGACCATGATATGGTACGGATGCGGCAATGGCTAGCAGGTGAGTATCAGGCATTGGTGATTGTCAGTCCAACTGCGGCAGCTTCGGGCCTAGCGGTTTGGCAAGCACTTGAATGTGAATACCATGTTCAGCAATCTCAGGAGAGTGGAGATGAGCGCAAAGAGGCAGAGCTTCAGGATTTAAGAGCGCCAAGCCATTTGATTGCTGTCGGTGAAGCAACTGCGACTGTATTAAATGATACCAATATTCGTGCATCAAATTATCAGGTGTTACAGCCTAGCGTTGCCAATAATGAAGGTATGTTAGCGATGCCTGAGATTGATCGTTTACAAGCAGGTGATAAACTGTTGATATGGCGTGGACTCGGTGGACGACGACTATTGGTGGATACGTTACAAGCGCGTGGTGTGCATATCGATAGTATCGCTTGGTATGAGCGCAAGATGCCTGTTGAGGCAAGCAGACAGTATCAGCAGTGGTTACAAGAATTTTCGACATATTGTTCAAGTCAAAACATAGCTCTATCGGAGCCGCCCAAGCCAATCGTTGTGATTAGCAGTGGCGCTGCTTTTGAGCATTGGACCGGTATTGTGCAAGATGCTCGCGACGAAGCGATCACGCTAGAGCTATCAGACTTTGAGTATGTCGTATTAGGTGAGCGCTTAGCCAATATGGTCGCAGCACAACAATTAAGCTATTGGCGTGTGGAAAACTTGGCGCCAGAAACTATTCTCGCTGCTATCAAGGTGCAGCCTCAATTTACTTAATGGTGACCTAAATTGCGAATTTTTTCAAATAGTTGGTTAATATTGCAATATTATCGACACTGTTTATCTGCTTTGGCTGTCATTTATCACTATCTTTAAAAGAAGATCACGGCTTAACAACAACATTTTATATTTATTTGCTTCAAATGTATTTGAATTTATCAATAAAGGCACTGCCTGATGTCATTTAATCCTCAATCGTTACCTGATGAACCCTCCGCCACTCAACAGCGACAACAAGCGAACATGTTGTTGGTACGATTACAATGGCTGCTGATTTTGTTGCTTATCGCTGCATCATTTTGGTTATATATCAGTCAACAGCGTTTTCAGCAGAACATTAATGAGCGCCTACAAAGCAATGAGCAAATCGTTAGCCGTCTAAATGAGATGGATGATCGCTTATTTTCGATGAGTCAGCAGACGTTGCCAGAGGTTAGTAACAACGGTAGCAACCAAGCTCAAAATCAGTTGGATTTACTACGTATTCAACTCCGAGCTGTTGATAGACTATTGGTAGATAGTAACGATAGTGCCGCAATTGAGTTATTGCGAGGTCTACATTGGCAGCTCTCACAAAGCAGTAATGAAATTGCGCCAGCATTGACCATCGTTATCAAGCAAAACTTGATGAAAGATATCGAGCGTTTACAGGCAAGCAGTGCTCAACCCAACCCTTGGCAGCTACAAAACTTAGCCATCCAAAATATTCAAGATTTTTTGCAAAGCCGTGAACGTGTATCTAATACCTCCATGCAGACGAAGATTACCGATAATAATATAGGTCTCACGCGTACGCAGCTTACGATTCATGAAGTGATTATGACCCTGAATTTAGCGACTCAAGCCAGCAATATGCGTGAGCATGATCAACTTATAAGTTATTTGACGCAAGCGCGAACGCAGTTGCAGTTTTTAGTTCCTAGAAAACCAGCCGCACAAACTTCAGCCGTGCAAGGGTCAATAGATACAATAAAAACACCTAACGAAAATGATTTACAAACCAAATCAGCTCCTACGGATATTTCAGAAGTTTTAGACTGGTTGGATCAATTGATTGCCAAAGCACCGAAACCAACACCATTATTGACCACGCAAGTTTTGGACAACCCTTAGCACCGATAGGCGTTGTGTCCTTTTAAAAAGATGTATGGCTAATAATATAGAATTAAAAGTGAGCTATTATGACCAATACTAAAGAAACAGTGCCATCAACAGTCAGTAAGCGAGCAGAAAACATCCCTGCTGAGTTGGCACATTATTCGATTATTCATCATCAGCCCATTCATTGGGGTGAAATGGATGCCTTTAATCATTTAAATAATGTCACTTATTATCGTTACTCTGAGTCAGCACGTATTGCTTATTTACAGGCATTGGGCATGTTTGACGGCAGTATGGTCACAGTATTAGCTCAGTCTAGCTGTCAATACTTGCGTCCAGTGACTTATCCAGATACTTTGCTCTTAGGCGTACGTTGTCAGCGCTTGGGTAGAACCAGTATTGTAATGGAATACAGCTATTACAGCACAGCCCAACAGGCAATCGTTGCCATTGCTGAAGCAGTTGTGGTACGTCTAGATAGTAATGGAAAGGATAAGTTGCCATGGACAGCCGAGGAGCGTGCGCGGCTATTAGCCTTAGAAGAAAAGGTGGGCCATACACCTGAGACTTAAAAGCATTAAAATATTGCTCTGTATAAGTACATGAGTTGAAATAATAAATAAAATCATCGAATACGAAAAAGGCATGCTAACGCTAGAGTAGCATGCCTTTTTATTTAAGCTTAAATGCTTGCATCAATGATGCAAACACATATTAGTCTTGCTGCGGCGCATGAACAAAATCAACCACATTTAAATCAAAACCTGATAATGCAAAAAACTTCATTGGTGATGACAATAGACGCATGTCACGAACACCTAAATGACGCAGTATCTGAGCGCCAACACCGATACTACGGTATGGTTGTTGCGTGATGGTAGATTGCGACTCATTGTCTGCAGCTTTATCTAATGCATCGCCGAGATCAACGGGTTGATTGTTACCAATCCAAACTAACACACCGCGCTCTGATGCATTAATCTCTTTTAGTGCCGACTGTACGCTCCAGCCACTACGACCAGTCATGTCATTTTTAGCGGCGAATAAATCACGCAATGGATGGAAGCCATGAACACGTACGGTGCTGACGCCTTCGCTGACATCGCCTTTTACCAACGCTAAATGTGTCTCTTCAGCACCAAACTCACGGAAACGATGCAAGGTAAAAGTACCGTGCTCAGTTTCAAACGGATATGATTCTACTTCTTCTACGGTTTGTTCATTTGCGATACGGTAGTTGATGAGTTCAGCAATTGTACCTATTTTGATGTCGTGTTCTTTTGCAAATACTTCTAGATCGTCACGGCGTGCCATCGTACCGTCGGCATTGATAATTTCTACAATAACTGCTGCTGGTTCAAGACCTGCCAATCGTGCCAAGTCACAACCTGCTTCTGTGTGGCCAGCACGATGCAGAACGCCACCATTTTGTGCCATGATTGGAAAGATATGACCAGGTTGGACGATGTCTTCAGGTTTTGCTGAAGAAGAAACAGCCGCTTGAACCGTACGAGCACGGTCACCTGCCGAAATACCTGTGGTAACACCTTCTGCGGCCTCAATTGAGACGGTAAAGTTGGTGCTAAATTTTGCTTCATTGCGATCTGACATCAATGGCAGTGCCAACTGTTGGCAACGTGCTTGTGATAAGGTTAAGCAAACTAAGCCACGCGCATGGGTAATCATAAAGTTGATATCTTCAGGACGAACATGGGTCGCTGCCATGATGATATCGCCTTCATTTTCGCGGTCTTCATCATCCATCAAGATGACCATTTTTCCAGCACGAATATCTTCGATAATCTCAGGAATCGTATTTAAACTCATAGTAAATCTCAATATTTTATTATTTATAGATAGGTGTGATTTGGAATCTAAAGCATTATCTATCTATTAGAGCAGTAGATAATACAAAGCGCTGTTACGGTCAAGCAAAGCGCTATTACGGTCAAGCAAAGCGCGCTATAAGCAATATCATTTGATATAAAGGTGACTCACTTAATTGCTTGTATAGTTCATTATGAGGTTATTTTAACGCTTTTCATCACAACGTGCTGAGGCATCTTCCCACTATATCGTTCAGTCTATCAAAAATAGTCATAAGTATTATCAATAATCACTACTATTCAGGCATTAAAGAGCACGTTACATAATAAGATGGCACGTCTATACGTGGTTAGTCATTACTTGCTGCTTGGCTTTTTAGCCAATCCATAAATTGTTTGCTATGTTGTTCTCGCTGATTGTCTGCAAACTCGTAAAAGCTTGTGCCCATTAATTTCTCTGGCAAATAAGATTGCGGATAATAATGATGGGGATAGTCATGGGGATAGACGTAATCTTGACCATAGCCTTGATTACGCATCAGCTTGGTCACACCATTGCGTAGATGGAGCGGCACAGGAGAGGAATCATTTTCTGCCAACGCCATCGCTGCATTGATAGCTTTATAAGTGCTATTGCTTTTGGCACTGGTTGCCAGATAAACCACCACTTGGCCCAATATAATACGTGATTCTGGCATACCAATTGATTGCACACTGCGCAATGCTGCATCAGCAAGGAGGAGGGCATTAGGATTGGCATTACCGATATCTTCACTGGCCAAAATAACTAAGCGGCGTGCGATAAAGTCAGCAGGCTCGCCACCTACCAGCATCCGCGCCATCCAGTATAAGGCAGCATCTGGATCTGAGCCGCGTATAGATTTTATCATCGCTGAGACGATATCGTAATGTTGCTCGCCATCTTTGTCGTAGCGTACTAGCGCGGTCTGAGCGACACGAGCGACCAACTCATCATCGATGATGACGGTTGACTGATTGGTATCCGCTGTTTGAGTGGCAAGCTCTAATAAGTTTAATGCCTTTCGAGCATCACCATGTGCCAGTTGGCTGATCGTATCTTGTGCCCGCAAATCAATCGTTAGTTCTTTAAGGATAGTATCTTCTGAAATAGCCCGCTGTAATACCGCACTTATTTGCTCTGGTGTCAGTGGTTCCAAACGATACACTTGGCAACGTGATAACAGCGCATTATTGACACTGAACGAGGGGTTTTCAGTGGTAGCGCCAATCAAGGTGATGTCACCGGCCTCTACGGCACCTAGCAATGCATCTTGTTGAGCTTTATTAAAACGATGAATTTCATCAATAAATACTACAGGAGACTCAAAGCCGAGCGAGTCTTTGTTATCTAATACCTCACGTAACTGTTTAACACCAGTATTTAGCGCAGATAATGCATGAAAAGGTCTACCTACAGCATTCGCCAATAGCATGGCAATAGTAGTTTTACCAATACCTGCTTCGCCATGCAAAATAATCGATGGCAGATGTCCTTGTTCGACCAAACATCGTAATGGTGCCCCTACCGCTAGTAAATGCTCTTGACCAATAATAGCAGTAAGGCGACTAGGACGCATGCGCTGGGCAAGTGGTGTGTCGGCGTGAAAGTTAGGTGGCATAAGGCTCTCTATTACAAAGGAATGTTTGAATGACTATATAACGATCGGTTTTTCAAGATGCTAGCGGTTTGGAAAATGATATTTGGCACGTATCGTGCACGCTACAAGCTATCATAGGCTAATGTTAATGAAAGCTCGCTAAGTGTACAGCTTATGTCCCAAACGCTTTGGTTTTTAGAGTTTATCCCTATTAACAGCTTAGCCACATTGATGAGCAGAATTAATAAATACTGTTCATCAAGCATAATTTATTAGAAATAGCCTATCAAGCATAAGGTATTAGATTAATGATGTCTCAATCGATATTTAAGCGTTTTTCAAATCGATATTTAGCTAGCAGTGCAAAACAGTCTTCACGTCTATTGACCGTTAGAGAGGTAGCACTGGCCCGTTCGGTTTTTGGTAACAGTATCAATCTCGATGAGGTTCAGCTTAAGACCGCGTGGTGGGTACTAAAGAACTATGCCGTCAGTCCCAATGGCAATATTTATTTTCATCCAGCAGATTGGATTACGGATTTTAGCAAGGCTTCATTGGGTAAGCAAAGCTGGTTGATACACGAGTTAACCCATGTATGGCAGTTACAGCAAGGTATAAAAGTAGTGCGTGGAGCGCTTATTGATCGTCGTTATGATTATGTACTTGAGATAGGCAAGCCTTTTTTTAAGTATGGTATCGAACAGCAGGCGCGTATGGTGCAGGATTATTTTATTCGTCATCAGCGTAAACAGGACTGCCAAGCATTAGAAGCCTGTATTCCATTTTTGACCGTAAACCCTATCGCACAAAAACCTCGTACCGATAGTTCATTAATAGTTTAGCTTTTAATATTTTGCGCCAATAAGGATGTCTCATCTCATGATCAATTTTTTTCCAGCAAAGCTTGCTATTAATGCTCGCCCTCCTACGACTTTACTTATGGCGACACTAACGGGAATGCTGTTTTTGGCAGGTTGTCAGCAGCAGTCGGAAACTCAGCCTATATTGGAGGACGGTCAGACCAGTGCACAGGAAAATGCCAAAGACAATGAACCCATGCCGCAGAGTGAGTCAGCTGCTGCCAGAATAGCGCAATATCAGCCCATTTACGTGACACAAATGCAGGGGTTACAGCGCCGCTTACAGGCGGAGTATGAGTCATTACAAGCGGCTGATGCCTCAGAAAATCCAGACTCGCTACTAAATCCTGACACCAGTTCTGCTAAGGCCAACGATACCGTTGATGATAGTAAAAATAAAGTGGCCAGTGTAGATATAGTAGAGACAACACCTACTAAGTCGGTAGATTCTACTGTAGGAGATAGCGAGACTGCGCCGCTTGCTGATATTAATACCAGTACCGAGGTGGGTGAGCGTGACTTAACGGTTTTAAAGCGTATCAGTCTCGAACCGCGCAAGCCTGTATTGCTAACAGAAGAGCAAATCATTGAAAGCTATCAACAAGCGATGGATACGCTTTACCAACCTGTGACCACATCACTGAACGCAGAAGATGTGAATACACTCATCAATATTGCGACATTGGTGCCACAGTTGTTTGAAAGCGCAGAAATTGCGGGGCGAGTCAGTGCAAAGAGTCCTGCGTTGGCACGTCTGATCATTCAGCATCAGGTGTGGGAACAGATAGAGGCCCAGCAGGTCATTGATATGCAGCAGATGAAAGCTGATCAGCAAGAGGAGTTTGAAACACTCATGACCAAATTCAACGAAACGATTGAAGGCTATGATGAGCAAATTGCCAAATATGAGCAAACATTAGAATCATTTAAATAAAAGTTGCTAGCCATTCAGAAAAGTCCTAAAGCATAAAAAATCCCGCACGATGGCGGGATTTTTTATGCAATAAAGAGGCCTTTACTTATTTACGGTCTGCAACTTCAACGAAGTCACGATGCGTTTCACCAGTGTATAACTGACGTGGACGACCGATTTTGAACGGAGTGCTGTGCATCTCTAACCAATGGCTGATCCAACCAGAAGTACGAGCTAGTGAGAAGATCACTGTAAACATTGACGTTGGAATACCAATGGCTTTTAAGATAATGCCAGAGTAAAAATCAACGTTTGGATATAGGTTACGCTCAACGAAGAACGGATCTTCTAATGCAATTTTTTCAAGCGCCATTGCTAGTTCAAGCTTAGGATCGTTGATACCAAGCGCGCCTAATACTTCATCACAAGTCTCTTTCATAACCTGTGCACGTGGATCAAAGTTTTTGTAGACACGATGGCCAAAGCCCATAAGCTTCACTTCACGGCTCTTCACTTTTTCCATGAATGCAGGTACATTTTCAACAGTACCGATTTCATCTAGCATCTCAAGAACAGCTTCGTTGGCGCCGCCATGTGATGGTCCCCAAAGAGCAGCGATACCAGCAGCGATACAAGCATAAGGGTTTGCACCAGTAGAACCTGCTAGACGTACAGTAGATGTTGACGCATTTTGTTCGTGGTCAGCATGCAATGTAAAGATCTTGTCCATGGCGCGAGTGATGACATCGTTGGTTTGATAGTCAACATCCGCAGGTGTTGCAAACATCATGTACAAGAAGTTTTCAGCGTAGTTAAAGTCGTTACGCGGATACATAAACGGTTCGCCCTGTGAGTATTTATAACTCATTGCGGCAAGCGTTGGCATCTTAGCGATTAGACGGATAGCTGTGATTTCGCGGTGCTCTTCGTTGCTCACGTCTAAGTTGTCGTGATAGAACGCAGATAAGGCACCAACGACACCTACCATAATAGCCATTGGATGCGCATCACGGCGGAAACCTTCAAAGAACTTACGTAGTTGATCGTGAACGCCTGTATGTTTACGGATTTTTTCAAAAAAATCTGCTTTTTGTTCAGCGTTCGGTAGGTCGCCATGAATTAAGGCGTAAGCAACTTCTAGATATTCAGCATTGTTTGCTAACTGATCGATAGGGTAGCCGCGGTGTAATAACTCGCCTTTGCCACCATCAATATAAGTAATCTTTGATTCAACAGGGGCAGTTACTTTAAAACCAGGGTCATAAGACCAAAATTCTGAGCCTTGTAGAGCAGCAATGTCGATAACTGGGCGCCCTAAAGTACCTTTAATAATAGGCAGTTCGTATTCGTCATCATTGACGGTTAGTTTGGCATTGTTGTCAGCCATAAATTGCTCTCCATTGTTTTAGCTTGTTAGAATAAAATTATTACGGACGCATACCCTCGCGTCATCGTCAGTCAAATGCTCAAAATACATCTAACTCATTTAATACGCAGAGTATATTAGCAGTAATTCCCTGTGATTTGAAAAGACTTTTACTATCAATACTGCTCATTCGTACCGTTTAGCCGCGTTTATCCCCTGTAATTTTTGTATCAAAATATGTCCAATAAGTAATTTGGTGTCAAAAACCCTTTTTTATAAAAAGCAATGATTCTCATTAACATTATAATATTAAAGCGTTTTTGGCAAGATTACTGACCAAAAAAATTAGGTCTATTGACTATAAAACAGACAGAGTATGAACGAACGACTATTGAGTTTGAGTTTTTGGTGTATAAGAAGTGAGTAATATTAATGAATTCATATTGCAAATAGCCAGCTTTTTGTTAATTCGTCACTAATAATCAGTATTTAGGGGATAAATTTGTAATTAGTGCTCAGGCATTTTATAATTAGAGGGATTTAACTGGCACTAGCTTTGCGCAGATTAAGCGATAATCTTAGTTGAGTAATCTGTAAAGTTTTGCTTTACTCATGCTTTATTACGATTGGATAACCAGCTTATAGACCAAAACCAGCCTGTCGTTTGGATATTTTTGTTAATTGTTCTATCTTTAAACAGCCAATAATAAAGTTTATCTTAACAAAAGTGATACTATAGAGATGACACAATGGCGTTATCTTTTTTTTGTTAATGGCAATCAGTAAAAATAGAATAGTTAATCGATTTATCAAACGCCTCATCTTTACTGTCAGAACGTCAGTAAAAATTTTATTGATGAGGGGATGCATTAGCTCAATGAGCTATGTTGGATCGTCTATATAGTATAAAACGTATTATAGTATAAGACGTATTCGCCTTCTAACTTTAGCGCAAATTAAACTACGTCAGCTAGCCCTTCCTTACTTTATTCGTCTCATGTGTTGCTCGTTGCTTTATATAATATTTATATAAAGCATTGATAGCAGATACAGGAGTATAACCGCAAAAAGGATGCCCGCTGTGAAAAGCAACCGACCTATTGATCTGCCTTTAAGCCAAGTGATTAGCGTTAATCGCTCACCGATCGCAATTGCTTCAATCTTGCATCGTATATCTGGCATTATTTTATTTTTATTGATTCCCGTCATGCTATGGCTCCTGCAGAACTCACTGGCATCGCCTGAGAGTTTTGAGACCGTATTTGACAACGTACTCGTGCGC
This sequence comes from Psychrobacter sp. AOP7-B1-24, assembly GCF_052376215.1. Lineage (NCBI taxonomy): Bacteria > Pseudomonadati > Pseudomonadota > Gammaproteobacteria > Moraxellales > Moraxellaceae > Psychrobacter > Psychrobacter sp. AOP7-B1-24. Next base: position 80,047 of record NZ_JBQSVL010000001.1, on the reverse strand, counting down.
TTTTTAGCATGGATATTTGTTGCCGCGATTGCTTATCACTTTGTGATGGGCATCAAACACTTATTCGCTGACATGGGCATGAACGAAGAGCTAAAATCTGGCCGTGCCGCTTCTAAGGTCAGTTTTGTGATTGCAGCGATTCTAATTGTCGCGTCATTTGTATGGGTGATGTTCTAATGATTAAAAATGATTCAGGAATAAAAAGTGCTACTGGTCTGACCGGCTCAGGCTCACGTGATTGGATTATCCAGCGTATCAGCGCTGTTGTTTTAGCCGTTTATAGTGTGGTGTTGTTGGGCTTCTTTTTGACCCATGGCGATGTCACTTATCTTGAGTGGTCATCATTTATGACTAGCTTGCCTATGCGTTTATTCAGCTTAGTTGCTGTACTTGCATTGGCTGGTCATGCTTGGGTAGGTATGTGGACAGTATTTACTGACTATATTACCACTGGCAAATTAGGCTCAGGCGCAGCAAGTTTACGTTTAGTGCTACAGTCATTAATGATTATCGCTATTTTAGTCTTTCTATTTTGGGGTATCATGATTTTTTGGGGTAGTGGATTCGGTGTAGTCGCCGTTTAACCCAATAATTTATACCTTTACTATCTATAACAATAGCGGGTGTGCTCAGCAACACTATTGGCTGCTGAATGATTTAAAAGCCATCCGTTATAGCCAATAATAGTCATAGCATTGGGCAGTTTCTGACTTAAGCGGTCATTTAAAGACAGCCAATCAATTTGAAAGTAAAAGAAACTAGCCTAATATAACGATAGATATGCAAATTAAGTGGCCAAAAGTTGTTTGCGTCATCCTATTAAGTAATCGCATTTAATGGCTGAATAAATATGACATTCAGCCCTGTAATAAGATGATGCTTGATACAGCTTTTTTATTTAATTCTAAGCATTAACAGGCATTAGGAAAACCGTAATGGCAACTAGACAAGATAATACCATTAGTAACATTAAGACCCTAAACTACGATGCAGTCATCGTTGGTGGGGGCGGCTCAGGTATGCGTGCTTCACTACATTTGGCTGAAGCAGGTATGAAGGTTGCAGTCTTGACCAAAGTATTCCCAACCCGTTCGCACACTGTTGCGGCTCAGGGCGGTATTGGTGCAAGCTTGGGTAACATGAGCAACGATAACTGGCACTTTCACTTTTATGACACCGTCAAAGGGTCAGATTGGTTAGGTGACCAAGACGCGATTGAGTACATGTGCCGTGAAGCGCCAAAAGTCGTTTATGAGCTTGAGCACATGGGTATGCCGTTTGACCGTAACGAAGATGGCACGATTTATCAGCGTCCATTTGGCGGTCATACGTCGAATTATGGCGAAAAAGCCGTTCAACGTGCATGTGCTGCTGCTGACCGTACAGGTCACGCGCTACTACATACTTTGTATCAAAAAAACCTAGAGCAAGGTACTGAGTTTTTCATTGAGTGGATTGCGCTTGATTTGATCAAAGATGAAGCTGGTAACATCAATGGTGTTATCGCACTTGAGCAAGAAACAGGTACTATCGCTGTATTCCAGTCACCGATTACTGTTCTAGCGACAGGTGGTGCAGGTCGTATCTTTGCCGCTTCTACCAACGCTTATATTAATACTGGCGACGGTATTGGCATGGCGGTTCGTGCAGGTATTCCATTACAAGATATGGAGTTCTGGCAGTTCCATCCAACAGGTGTTCATGGTGCAGGTGTACTATTGACTGAAGGTTGCCGTGGTGAAGGGGCTATCTTACGTAACAAAGATGGCGAAGCCTTTATGGAGCGTTATGCACCTACTGTAAAAGATTTGGCGCCACGTGATCTCGTATCACGCTCTATGGACCAAGAAATCAAAGAAGGCCGTGGTTGTGGTCCTAATGCTGACCATATCGTCATGGATATGACGCATTTAGGGGTAGATACCATCATGAAACGTCTACCATCTGTATTTGAAATTGGCAGAAACTTCGCCAACGTAGACATCACTAAAGAGCCTATCCCAGTTATTCCAACTATTCACTACATGATGGGCGGTATTCCAACGACGATTCATGGTCAAGTAGTTACACCTGACTTAGAAGCTGGTACTGATGAAGAAGGCTTGTATACGAAAGGCAATGTCGTTAAGGGTCTTTACGCAATCGGTGAGTGTGCTTGTGTGAGTGTGCACGGTGCCAACCGTTTAGGTACTAACTCTTTACTTGATTTAGTTGTATTTGGTCGTGCTGCTGGTAAGCACATCGTTGATGAGTTCCACCATGCAGACCATAACTACAAACCATTAGATCCACGTGTGCTTGATTTCACTATGCGTCGTCTAGACAAGTTGCAGCAATCTACTGAAGGTTATAACGCGCAAGAAGTGGCTGATGAGATTCGTGCAACAATGCAAACACATGCTAGCGTATTCCGTACGCAAGCTATTATGGACGAAGGCGTTAAAAAGATTTTAGCGCTAGGTGATAAAATCGACCAAATTCATTTGGCTGATAAATCACAAGTCTTTAATACCGCTCGTATCGAGGCGTTTGAAGTCGCTAACTTGTATGAAGTAGCAAAAGCAACAATGATATCAGCAGCGATGCGCCACGAAAGCCGCGGTGCTCATAGTGTGTCTGATTATGATCGTCCAGAAGATGATGATTATGCGCCAAATGGTCGTAATGATCATGACTGGATGAAGCATACCTTGTGGTATTCTGAAGGCAATCGTGTTGTTTATAAGCCAGTCCGCAAAGTACCATTAACCGTTGACTATATCGAGCCAAAGGTCCGTGTCTATTAATTTTAGATATGACGTATGATATAACGCAGCAGCGTTAATGTTTTATTCTTTATTAACTTATTAAAAAGGTGACCGCTAGCTACATGCACCTGCCAGCGCTATTAGGCTATTAATCGATATTTGATATTACATATCATTATAGATTGATAGCTAGTGTTATTATGTTGCAACCTATGTATGCCCGCCATCACCTATGTGTGGAGTTTAGCATTATGAGCCGAGGTACTCGCACCATCGAAATCTATCGCTACGATCCTGATGTGGACGCAGCACCACGCATGCAAACTTATACGATTGAGTTGTTAGACTCAGATCGTATGTTGCTCGACGTGTTATTACGCCTTAAGAAGGAAGATGAAACCATTACCTTCCGTCGCTCTTGCCGTGAAGGTATTTGTGGTTCTGACGGCGTCAATATCAATGGCAAAAATGGTTTAGCATGTCTAATCAACATGAATACCTTGCCAGAAAAAGTAACGGTTCGTCCATTGCCAGGTTTACCAGTGGTTCGTGATTTGGTTGTTGATATGAACCAATTCTATGAGCAATATGAAAAAGTACATCCGTACTTAATCAATGATCAGCCAGCACCGCCGACAGAGCGTTTACAGTCACCTGAACAGCGTGAAAAACTAAACGGCTTATACGAATGTATCCTATGTGCTTGCTGCTCAACCAGTTGCCCATCATTTTGGTGGAATCCTGATAAATTCCTAGGTCCATCAGCACTATTGCATGCTTATCGTTTCGTGGCTGATAGTCGTGATGGTGATACTCAAGCTCGTTTGGCTCGTTTAGATGATCCATTCAGTTTATTCCGTTGCCGTGGCATCATGAACTGTGTGTCAGTTTGTCCAAAAGGATTGAATCCTACCAAAGCAATTGGTCATCTACGTAATATGTTGATTGACCAAGCAGGTTAATCGTTTATAATTGCATGGTTTTTTGCAGATACTGCATAAAAAACACCACCTAATGATTAGGTGGTGTTTTTTATGCGTATAGTTTAGAGATGGTTTGATATTTCATACTCAGATTTAGGGCAGGGCCTAGAGCTGAGAAAATGATAAATTACTAAAGGTAAGGCTGTGCTAACAATACGTTGGCTGTGTGTAAGAAATCATGATATATACATAGGCAAACTATATAATTAGCGTTATCGGTAAGCACTCATTAAGAGATATTGGTTAATTTAGATGTTAGAATAGTGCATGGTTATATACGGACGATATTGTGATGAACAAATATCAGTCATGCATGCTTTCCGGTGCTAGGACAAGCCCTAGTAATAAAGTACCAAAACATCTTAAAAATCATGATAAAGTTATTATCAGGTGGCTGAAGTGATAATAGTTATTCATTACCTAAATACCTAGTATTGAACAAACAAACTATGTCATAAAATACAGTCATGTTACTCTATACAGCAGTGTATGTTGGGCAGAAAATTTGTAATATCTTAGACATAGCGAATAACAGTGGTGAAAATAGCTAGGTGCTGCATTGATGATTTATAGATAACTGGTTATCAATAAATTGGTTATGGCTAGTAGTATATATAAATTAATATTGTGAAACGAGTTGGATAAGAAAACCGGACGTTCACAAATAATTATATTTTTCATATAGATATTATAGGCGTTAGCATCTAACGTACGACAGATTACACAATAATAAGCACGATTCCATTCATTTATCTATCAAATAGACGATTATTATGAATAGTATAACTAAAGAAGCAAAAGGCTCAGGCCATACAGAACTGGCGGCTGATAACGGCCAGTATATAGAAGCTCTTTATGAGCAATACCTTAATGATCCTGATAGCGTTGACAGCGATTGGCAAGCATACTTTGAACAGTACAAATCGCCAAACGATGCTCAACACAATGCTATTAAAGAACAGTTTTTGTTGCTCGCACGCAACCAGACAGCAGGCAAGAGTAGTAGTCAATCAACCACTAATAATACAGTGGACTGTACAAACCCCAAGCAAATGGGTGTGCAGCAGTTGATTTCAGCATATCGTCGCCGTGGTCATCGCCGCGCCAATCTTGACCCATTAAATCTAGAACCACGTGCCGAAGTGGAAGATTTGACCCTCGCTTATCACAACCTTTCAGAAGCCGACCTTGATACCGTATTTCCTACCAATGATTTAAATATTGGCAAAGATGAAGCACCTTTACGCGAAATTATTGAAATCATGGAGCGTGTCTATTGCCGTCACATTGGTGTCGAATATATGCACGTAACCACCAGTGTAGAAAAACGCTGGATGGAAAAGTATCTAGAAAGCAATTTAGGTCATATCGAGTTCGATAAAGAAACACGCATCTCTATTCTTAAGCGTTTGACAGCAGCCGAAGGCTTAGAAAAGTATTTAGCACGTAAATATACGGGTGTGAAACGCTTTGGTCTTGAAGGTGGTGAAAGCTTTATCCCTGCTGTCAATGAAATCATCCAGCGTGCTGGTAGTTACGGTACCAAAGAGATGGTCATTGGTATGGCGCACCGCGGACGCCTAAACTTATTGGTCAATATCTTGGGAAAAAATCCTGCAGACTTATTTGATGAGTTTGATGGTAAGGTTCAGCCAGAAAAAGGCTCAGGTGACGTGAAGTATCATAATGGTTTCTCATCTAATGTGATGACACCAGGTGGTGAGGCTCATTTAGCCCTGGCATTTAACCCATCGCATCTTGAAATCATCGCGCCAGTATTGCAAGGCTCAGTACGTGCCCGTCAGGTTCGTCGTAATGACCAACCACTTTTAGACAATAAAGCGGGTAACTCGGTATTACCAATCGTCGTACATGGTGACGCTGCTTTTGCTGGTCAAGGTGTGGTTCAAGAAACCTTCCAAATGTCGCAAACTCGTGCTTATACCACTGGTGGTACAGTACATATTGTCATCAACAACCAAGTGGGCTTTACCACTAGCCGTCAAGAAGATGTTCGTTCAACTGAATACTGTACTGACGTCGCAAAAATGGTACATGCGCCTATTCTACATGTGAACGGTGATGATCCTGAAGCCGTGGTGTTCGCTGCCCAATTGGCATTAGATTACCGTCATGAGTTTGATAAAGATATTATTATTGACCTGTTCTGCTATCGCCGTAACGGTCATAACGAAGCAGATGAGCCATCGGCCACTCAGCCTCTCATGTATGCTGTTATCAAAAAGCTACCAACCACTCGCACACTTTATGCACAGAAGCTTATCAAAGCTGGTATTTTAAGTGCCGATGAAGAAAAGCAGTATGAAGATGAATATCGTGAGTCTTTAGATCGTGGTGACTATGTTGCCAGTTCGCTAGTCAATGAGCCTAACGAAGAGCTGTTTGTAGATTGGACGCCTTATTTGGGTCATGATTTGGTTGATGACTGGGATACTAGTGTCGATATCGAAACCCTAAAAGGTTATGGTCGTCGCATGGCACAAATGCCAGAAGGTTATAAGCTACAGCGTCAAGTTCAAAAAGTAGTCGAGCAACGCTTAGCAATGCAAACAGGTGAAGAGCCATTGAACTGGGGTGCCGCTGAAACATTGGCTTATGCTTCATTGGTTGATAATGACGATGTTTTAGTACGTATTACCGGAGAAGATGTCGGTCGTGGTACATTCTCACATCGTCATAGTGAGATTTATAACGTCAATGACGGTAGCATGTATGTGCCACTTGCTCATATCAGTGAAAAACAAGCCCGTTTTGCGACTTATAACTCATTACTATCAGAAGAAGCTGTATTGGCTTTTGAGTATGGTTATGCAACGACAGTACCAAACGCTTTGATCGTTTGGGAAGCGCAATTTGGTGACTTCGTCAACGGTGCACAGGTTGTTATCGATCAGTTTATCTCAAGTGGTGAAACCAAGTGGCAGCGCGTCTGTGGTCTAACCATGTTGCTACCACATGGCTTTGAAGGTCAGGGCCCAGAGCATTCATCTGCGCGTCTTGAACGTTTCTTACAGTTATGTGCTGAAGATAATATGCAAGTCATCACACCGACGACACCTGCACAGATTTATCACGCACTACGTCGTCAAGCCGTGCGCCCAATCCGTAAACCAATGATCGTTATGTCACCAAAGAGTTTACTACGTCATAAGCTTGCGACTTCAAATCTAGAAGAGCTCGCTAACGGTAAATTTGAAACTGTATTACCAGAGATGGATGATCACAACGCAGATAAAGTGACGCGTATGGTGATATGTGGCGGCAAAGTCTATTATGATTTGCTTGAGCAGCGCCGTGCATTAGGTTTAGATCATGTGGCTATCGTTCGTATCGAACAGCTCTACCCATTACCAGAGCAGCGCTTGATTGCTGAGATTGAAAAATACAGTAACTTGGCTGAGATCGTATGGACGCAAGAAGAGCCGCTTAACCAAGGCGCTTGGTATTACTTAGCACCGCATATGTTCCGTATCGTGGTACCGCACCCAACCAAGGCAAAAGTCATGGAGCCAGTGGCACGTCCTGCGAGTGCAGCACCTGCAACAGGCTCACCAAAACTGCACGCTCAGCAGCAACAAGCGTTGATCGCTGGTGGTCTGGGTATCAGTGTCGATGAGTTGTCTAAATAACAGATTATTGAAGATAAATGAATCAGGCGATAACAGTCAGTATGCTGTAACACAATCTAGATAGTATTACTTAAGGTCACTATCCAAGATGGCACTGACTGTTTATCACGACTTAATAACAAATATGAATATCCAAATCTAAGGAGTATATCGATGGCTGATATCAAAGCCCCCGTTTTTCCAGAATCTGTTGCTGACGGTACAATCGTTGAGTGGCATGTTGCTGAAGGTCAACAAGTTAGCCGTGATGACCTACTGGCCGAAATCGAAACTGACAAAGTGGTACTAGAAGTTGTGGCACCAGATGATGGTGTTGTCACTCAAATCGTCAAACAAGTTGATGATACTGTTTTGTCTGATGAGCTTATTGCTCAGTTTGAAGCCGGTGCTAGTGCAGCTGCGGCTCCTGCTGCAGAAGAAGCACCAGCTGAATCAGCTCAAGCGGCAGATGGTGGCGAGCCGGCACAAGCGCCTGCTCAAAATGCGAGCAATGATGCGGATCATAAAGATCAGAGCCCAGCCGTTCGTAAAGCAGCGAAAGAGAGTGGTGTAGACCCTAAAGATGTTGAAGGTACTGGTCGTGGCGGTCGTGTGACCAAAACTGACATGGCAAACCCAACATTGAAAGCGGACAGCAGCATCAAGTCTGATAGCGGCCGTCCAGTAGCTGAATCGGTGGGTGAGCGTACTGAAAAACGTGTTCCAATGACACGCCTGCGTAAACGCGTGGCTGAACGTCTGTTGTCAGCATCACAAGACACGGCTATGTTGACTACGTTTAACGAAGTGAACATGAAACCATTGATGGACATGCGTGCTAAGTACAAAGAACAGTTCGAAAAACGTCATGGCGTACGTTTAGGCTTTATGTCATTGTTCGTAAAAGCAGCGACAGAAGCCTTGAAACGTTTCCCAGCAGTCAACGCATCACTAGACGGTGATGACATCGTTTATCATGGTTTCTATGATATTGGTGTTGCAGTATCTTCAGACCGTGGTTTGGTAGTTCCAGTATTGCGTGATACGGATCGCATGAGCATGGCTGATGTTGAAAGCCGTATTCGTGAGCTTGGTGGCCTTGCACAGAAAGGTAAGCTGGGTCTAGATGATATGACTGGCGGTACGTTCACTATCTCAAACGGTGGCGTATTTGGTTCATTGATGTCTACACCTATCCTGAATCCACCACAAACTGCGATCTTAGGTATGCACGCTATCAACGAACGCCCAATGGCTGTCGATGGTAAAGTGGAAATCCTACCAATGATGTATCTTGCGCTGTCTTATGACCACCGTATGATCGATGGCAAAGAAGCAGTACAGTTCTTAGTTACTATCAAAGAGTTGGTCGAAGATCCAGCCATGTTACTATTAGACCTGTAAGCGCTTAAGCTTGTATCGGCAACCGCTGATACAAGCTTTTTAATATTGATTAGATTGATCGTACTAGCTCTCTACGCATAAAAAAGCATGTTTTGACTGATAGGGTATATTGATTATCAAATAAAAATGTATTGGGTCAAACAGCGCTTATTTATATACGAGAGATTTTCGAATTATATAATAAATAAAATTAGAAATAGGAACCTACTATGAAAGACAGTTATGATTTAGTCGTCATCGGCGGCGGTCCTGGTGGCTACGAAGCTGCTATCCGTGCAGGTCAATTAGGTATGAGTGTTGCTTGTATCGAAAAACGTTTATACAAAGGCGAGCCTGCACTTGGCGGTACTTGCTTGAACGTTGGTTGTATCCCATCAAAGGCATTGCTTGATAGCTCACATCGCTATGAAGCGACCAAACACGACCTTGCTGAGCATGGTATCAGTACGAGCGATGTCACCATCGATGTCGAGCAAATGATTGCTCGTAAAGAAGGTATCGTTAAGCAATTAACCGGCGGTGTCGCTGCACTATTAAAAGGTAATGGTGTTGACTGGCTACAAGGCTGGGGTACTCTAGTTGACGGTAAAGGCGCTGACAAAAAAGTCAAATTTACTGCTCTAGCAGATGACAGCGAAAGCACTATTACCGCAAAAAACGTTATCCTTGCTGCTGGTTCTGTACCTATTGACATTCCTGTGGCCAAAACAGATGGCGATCGTATCGTTGACTCTACTGGCGCACTTGACTTTACCGAAGTTCCTAAGCGTTTAGGCGTGATCGGTGCTGGTGTTATCGGTCTTGAGCTTGGTTCTGTATGGCGTCGTCTAGGTGCTGAAGTGGTAGTCTATGAAGCGCTACCAAGCTTTTTAGCCGCTGCTGACAAAGACATCGCTAAAGAAGCTGGTAAGTTACTCAAGAAACAAGGTCTTGATATTCGTGTTGATACCAAAGTCACTAACGCTGAAGTAAAAGGCGATCAAGTAGTTGTTACGAGCGAAACCAAAGGTGAGTCATCTGAAGAAAGCTTTGACAAACTTATCGTTTGTGTTGGCCGCCGCGCTTATTCTGAGAAGCTACTTGGTGAAGACAGTGGTATCACCTTGACGGAACGTGGTCTTATCGATGTAAACGACCAATGTAAAACCAATCTTGATGGTGTCTACGCTATCGGTGACTTAGTCCGTGGTCCTATGCTTGCACATAAAGCAATGGAAGAGGGGATGATGGCCGTTGAGCGTATCCATGGCGAAAAACCTCAGGTAAACTATGACACTATTATTAATGTCATTTACACGCATCCAGAAATCGCATGGGTTGGTATGACTGAGCAGGAAGCTGAAGAAGCTGGCTACGAAGTTAAAACTGGTTCATTCAACTTAGCAGCTAACGGCCGTGCACTTGCTCAAAGTGAAGCGGAAGGCTCTGTTAAGGTCGTTGCTGATGCCAAAACTGATCGCTTGCTAGGTATGCATGCTATCTCTGCTGGTGCTGGTGATATCGTCCATCAAGGTATGATTGCGATGGAGTTTGTCTCTAGTATCGAAGATCTACAATTGATGACATTTGCGCATCCAACCATTTCAGAAGCTGTGCATGAAGCCGCTCTGTCTGCGGATGGCCGTGCAATTCATGCCATTCAGCGCAAAAAGCGTAAGAAATAAGTAGTTAGTTTGATAAATACTGACTTATAACCTGACGGTGGTACCGCAGTAAAAGCGGTCACTACCGTTATGAGTGCGCCAAATGGATGTTTAATATATGTATATGCGCACTCGTTTTCACTTTTTATTAATTGTAAAAAATAAAGGATACAATCAATGAATTTACATGAGTATCAAGCAAAAGAGCTATTAAAAAGCTACGGATTGCCGATTCAAGAAGGCATTATTGCCCATAACGGCGATGAAGCTGCTGCTGCTTTTGATAAAACGCCAACAGACATTGCGGTTATCAAAGCGCAAGTACATGCTGGTGGTCGCGGTAAAGCGGGTGGAGTAAAGCTGGTTAAAACTCGTGAAGAAGCCAAGCAAGTTGCTGAAGAGCTAATCGGTACTAACTTGGTTACTTTCCAAACTGACGCTGATGGTCAACCAGTTAATTTTGTATTGGTTGCAGAAGATATGTACCCAGTACAAACTGAGCTATATCTTGGTGCGGTCGTTGACCGTGCAACTCGTCGTGTGACTTTTATGGCATCAACCGAAGGTGGTGTTGATATCGAAGAAGTAGCGAACAGCACACCAGAAAAAATCTTTAAAGTACATGTTGATCCTTTAGTTGGTCTAATGCCTTTCCAAGCACGCGATGTGGCATTCAAACTTGGTCTAGAAGGCAAGCAAATCAACCAGTTCGTTAAATTGATGACTGGTGCTTATAAAGCATTTGTTGAAAACGACTTTGCACTAATGGAAATCAACCCATTGGCTGTTCGTGAAAATGGCGAAATCGTTTGTGTTGACGGCAAAATCGGCATCGATTCAAACGCACTATACCGTCTTCCTAAAATTGCAGCACTACAAGACAAAACACAAGAAAACGAGCGTGAGCTTAAAGCTGCTGAGTTTGACCTAAACTATGTTGCGCTAGAAGGTAACATCGGTTGTATGGTTAACGGTGCTGGTCTTGCAATGGCGACCATGGACATCATCAAATTGTATGGCGGCAAACCTGCTAACTTCCTAGACGTTGGCGGCGGCGCAACTAAAGATCGCGTTGTTGAAGCATTCAAGATTATCCTTGAAGACAGCAGCGTTGAAGGTGTTCTAATCAACATCTTCGGTGGTATCGTACGTTGTGACATGATCGCAGAAGCCATCATCGCTGCTATCAAAGAAGTTGACGTACAAGTACCAGTAGTTGTTCGCCTAGAGGGTAACAACGCTGAAAAAGGCGCACAAATCCTAGAAGAGTCTGGTCTGAAATTGATTTCAGCTCAAGGTCTTTCAAATGCGGCTCAAAAAATTGTCGAAGCTGTACAAGCTTAATACCGATTGCGCCAGCGCCTTAGAGTAGGGCGATGAAACCTAACTCTAAGCATATAAGCGCTATCGCGTAGTCGTCAAAGCGTGATGGCACTTGTTAGGCTCAGATCGTCATTGTCAGATCATCATTGATAATGATCATCAGTCGTCAAGTCGCTGTCACAAGACAACCGAATACAAGGAAAAAATAATGAGTGTATTAATCGATAAAGATACCAAAGTATTGGTACAAGGTTTTACGGGTAAAAATGGTACCTTCCATTCAGAGCAAGCCATCGAATACGGCACCAAAGTTGTCGGCGGTGTCACGCCAGGTAAAGGCGGTCAAACGCACCTAGGCTTGCCAGTATTTAACACCATGGCGGAAGCGATGGAAGCGACTCAAGCGGATGCTTCTGTAATCTACGTGCCAGCACCATTTGTACTAGACTCTATCGTTGAAGCAATCGATGCGGGCGTGAAGTTGATCGTTGTGATCACTGAAGGCGTACCGACTCTCGATATGCTAAAAGCCAAGCGCTATCTAGAAGAAGCGGGCGATGTACGTCTAGTGGGTCCAAACTGCCCAGGCGTTATCACGCCAGGCGAATGTAAAATTGGTATCATGCCAGGCCATATCCATCAGCCAGGTAAAGTGGGCATTATCTCACGTTCTGGTACCTTGACTTATGAAGCTGTAGCTCAAACTACTAAGCTTGGTTTTGGTCAGTCAACCTGTATCGGTATCGGTGGTGACCCTATCCCTGGTATGAACCAGATCGACGCGCTAAAACTGTTTGAAGAAGATCCACAGACCGAGGCGATCATCTTGATCGGTGAGATCGGTGGTACTGCGGAAGAAGAAGCCGCCGCTTATATCAAAGACCATGTGACGAAGCCTGTGGTCGGCTACATCGCTGGTGTCACTGCTCCAGAAGGCAAGCGTATGGGCCATGCTGGCGCGATCATCTCTGGTGGTCAAGGTACGGCAGAAGAGAAGTTTAGAGCCTTTGAAGATGCGGGTATCGCGTATACGCGTGACCCATCTAAATTGGGCGATAAGCTAAAAGAAGTTACTGGCTGGTAAAATAAGCATAAGTCTACAGTTTAACTACCAAAACTGCATTGCAAAAAAACAAAGACACCTCTACAATGGGGTGTCTTTTTTTTGTATGTAGTTAACCCCATCAAGAAGTGATGTGATAAACCTAAACTAACTGATCATCATGACTTACCCAATCATACTTCGTAAAAAGGTTTTGAAGTCTATCGACCAAGTAATGAGTATCCGCACCGCAATAAAACTCTATGACTTGAGCCTAGCCACAATCACCAACTGGAAGAAAGACGTCAGTATCAAACCTATCATCAGATTACCGCGCAAAATATTTAATGCGACCCTTAAGCAAGATGTTACTGACTATCTTGATGCTTACTATTACGAAAGAGCGACGCGTCTTGGCTGTAGTAAATCGGGTATAAAAGTAGCGATGAAGCGACTTGGTTATACTTGTAAAAAGTCTTACATACCCTAAATCTAGCTGACTTAAACGCTTAGAATAATATGTAAAGTTGAAGTATAGTAAATCCCACTTAAAAATATTATAAACTAAGTATCAAACTTAATTGTTATTATAAAGACCATGACTTACTCACTAGATTTTCGCAAACAAGTACTAAAAAGCTTAGACGAGGGTATGACCTTTGCCGAGGCGGCTGAGTTTTATAACCTCAGCCCAACCACCATACAAAACTGGAAGCGGCGTGTTCATAGTAAAACAACCAGGCAAACCAAACCCTATAAAATACCAGATGACGTGCTACTTAATGATGTCAAAGAACATCCTAATGATTATCAGTATGAGCGAGCACGTCGTTTAAACTGTAGTAAAACAGGCATTTATCATGCCCTAAAGCGCCTAGGCATCAGTCAAAAAAAAGACCTTAGAACATCCAAAAGCTTGTCCGATCAAAAGAGCGGCGTATCAGGGAAAGCTTGATCGCTTTACGCAGCAAGGCTATCCCATCGTCTATATGGATGAAAGCGGCTTTGAGCACGAGACCATCCGCTCTCATGGTTACGCGCCTATTGGTAAGCCTTGTATCGATAGCTACAACTGGCAAGGTAAAAAGCGAACCAACGTTATCGGTGCTCTATATGAAAAGATGCTGTTTGCCCTAGATTACTTTGAGACAAACATCAACAGCATCGTCTTCTATCACTGGTGCAAACACAAGCTAATCCCAAGTCTTAAAACAAAATGCGTGATTGTGATGGATAATGCCAGATTTCATAAGAGTAAGCGTATTCAAAAGCTACTTAATAGACATGGTCATCGTATTTTATGGTTGCCGTCGTACAGCCCTGATCTGAATCCTATCGAGAAAAAATGGGCGCAGGTGAAGTTTCTACGCCAAGGCTGGATGGAAAACGACTTATCCAAATTGTTTTATGATATTTGTTCAAGGCATAACAATTTTATTTTGAACTGACTATACTATCAATGTCAAGACTATCCCATTATTTACATGGATGAAAGCGGTTTGAAAAAGAGGTATTCAGAGCTTTTGGCTATATAGTCGAGTCTAAATAAATAAAGTACATGGCTATAAATGCACTTAATTAAAAGTTGTTTTTATTGCGTGCTGTGCCTACTCTGACAGAGGCTACGAAACACAATTTCTCATCTTGCTGTATCGTTTTTATAGCGGATTGAATATAGAAACTAAAAAATAGAAGCTAAACAATTTCAATTGAGGTTTGTATGCAAAAAATTTATTTCTGTGCTGATTTTATTATGACGCGTAACGCAACGCAAAATTATCATTTGCGATGGTTTTCATTGATAGTTAGTGGAGCATTATCAAGATTTTTCACTGATAAAAAATTAGACTGTTTCGTTAGCGATAGTGAAAATGGATTTAGTAGATATAAATTTTTTGAAAAAAGTAGCATTATTGCTGATTTAGATGTTCCGCATTTTTATTTTAACCCTAATAGCATTAGCGAATCGTCTTTAAAATATTTGAAAGATTCTATAAGTGAGTCGTTATTAATTGGTTATGAGCTATCAGAAGAAACTCGAGAGATTCTCGATAAGATAGGTATCACTTATATAGACGTATGGCTACATCCCATAAGATTTTTAGATGATAATTTCTTTGCAATAAAGTCAAATAGTAAAAAAATCCAAAAAAAACTAGTTGCACATAATCTGAGTGATGACCACTATTTTTTATACGCTAATAAAATGAAAATAGAATCATATATGGGATGGAATAAATATGAAGGAATGATTAAAGATAATATCTACGAAAATTCAGCTGTTTTTATTGGTCAGACATTGACTGACAAAGCTGTTTGCAAAGAAGGAGTAATGCTTAATGTACTAGACTTTAAAGAGCAATTTGAAAAACTTACAGAAGAATATGATCATGTTTATTACTCTAGACACCCTATGATTCGAGGTGATGACTCTAACCAAATTAAATTTGTCACATCTTTTGATAATGTATCTTTAATTGATATACCTGCTTATAAGCTCCTAGCAACTGATAGAGTGAAACATGTAGTAGCTATTTCATCTTCAGTTGTTTTTGAGGCCAAATATTTCAATAAAAGTGTTGAGTATTTTTATAAGCCAGCATTGAATATTACTACTAATAATGATTTAGATGGCTATTTTTCAGTTTATGATAAGCTACATTCTCCTGTTTTTTGGTACAGTATATTAAACTCTACTTTAGATTTAATATATGAACCTAAAGATATAAGTTTTATAAATAAGAAATCAGTTTATAGAGATATGTTGTCATTGTTTTATAATAACCAAGTGTTTGAAAAAGAGTACTTTTTACTGAAGAATTATAATAATAGTAAGGGGCAGCCAAGCAAAACTAGAAAGAAAGTTAAAAACAGGGAAATGGTTTCTAATAAAATTAATTTTGAAAAAATTTCTAAATTAATTGACAATTATGATGTTGTTTCTTTTGATGTTTTTGATACCCTCTTAGAAAGAAAGTGTTTCAAGCCGTCTGATGTTATTTTGATAGCGGCAAGAATTATATGTGCTAGGTTTTCAAATATAGATGTAGATCTTTTTGTTAAACTTAGAAAGGAAGCCAAATCTCGATTTAGTAAACCAGAAGTTACTTTAATTGAGAGGTATACTGTTGTAGCTGAACAATTAGGTCTTGATGATCTAGCAGCTAAAGAAATGTGTGAGATTGAGAAGAGTGTTGATAAAGAGTTATTAACTACTCATGATATTGGGTATAAACTTTTTCAATATGCGGTAAAACAGAAGAAAAAAGTAATTGTAATAACAGATACTTACTATGATGAATGTTTTATTAGAGAGATCTTACATAGTAATGGCTATAATCCAAACTCTTATTATGTATCTTCAGAGATAAATAAGACCAAGGAGTCTGGAGATATGTTTCTATATGTGAAAAGAATGGAAAAAACAAATTTTTTACATATTGGAGATAATGAAAAAGCAGATTATATCAATTCTAAATCTAATGGGTTAGAAGGGGTTTTAATAGCATCCAATAATAGTTTTTTTCAAAAAGAGGGACCAAAGATAAACCATATAAATAATAGTGCAATTTCAAGTCTCCATAATGGGTTGATTCAATCTAACTTATCAAAATATCCTGTTATTAGTCAAGATTTTGGCTTTTCTAGAGGTAAGGCTATTAACTTTGGATATAATATAGTTGGTAAGATAATGTTAAGCTTTAGCCTTTGGATTATTAACTATTGTCAAACCAATAGTATTAAGAGAGTTTATTTTTTAGCAAGGGATGGTGAGATTGTTAAAAAATCTGTTGATAAATTGATTTCTATGTTAGGTATAAATGATATAGATACTTATTATATTCTCGCTTCTAGAAGGTCTGTAAGAGTGGCTTTGCTAAGAAATAGAAATGAAATTGATAATGAAGTTGAGTTGTTTTTGAATGATCTTAATAAAAGCACTAAGAAGTCAGAGGTTTTCGAATACGTATCCTTAAGATTTGGTTTATCTCGAGAAATTCTGAATAGTTTGTCTTTAGGAAAGGTTATAAACAAGGATCAGTTAGATATTAAAAAATTGAAGAAATGGTTTTCTTCAAAACGTGTAGAGAAGGCTATTTTGGATAATGCTAAGTGCGAACGTGAACTTTATACAAGATATTTAAACGACAATAATATTTCTTATAATGATACGGATATAGCATTTGTTGATATTGGCCATAATGGTACTTTACAAGCTAGTCTCGTAAAGTTGATGTGCTTGGAAAAAAGCCATGGCTTATATTTCGCTACATACTCTAAAATTGAATCTAACTTAAACGACTTAGCAGGAAACCACTACTCAAAAGGTTACTATAGAGATAAGGTAAATATAAAAGATAGAAGTGATTTTTATATTAAATATGCTCTTTTTATTGAATCGTTATTTTTAAACTCTCAAACAACTTTTCTAAAGTTTGTTGAAGAGAACAGCAATGGTAAATTAAAACCTTTATATCTTCCTAGAGATCAGAATAAGCGTGTAAAATTTAATCGCGAAATACATCAAGGAGTTGTCGAGTATGTTGAGAACCTAACAAACCTGATGATGATGATGTTACCAGAAATCACAAGTCAAGAGTACCTAGAGGAGATTGATACTTTAGGAGATGTATGCAATGATTTACAAACCTTTATTAAAAATCCTACTTTTAAAGATGCAGAGGTTTTTGAAGGAGTAACTCTTGAAAACTATTTTTCTGGAAGGCCGTTGCGTTATTTTGTTCCAGATAGAATGGTAAATATTGATATAAGTAAAGAAGATATAAAACAGGCTTTGTGGAAAGAAGGGAGTGAAAAAATACATCAGCGATTTTTTGAAAATAAATCAAGTGATACAGGTTCATTAGAGTTTTTTGGATGGGATATATCTTCTCGATTGTTAAACCTTGAAAGAAAGGTTATATCGGTATTAGTGAGCGAAAGAAAGGTGCGAAAATACTATAAAGAACCAAATCGTTTTTTCTCCGATAGTAAGCTACCATTGTCTTCAATATATACTAAAGCTAGAAAAAAAATAATTAGGGAAGATTGATTTATAATAGTGAAATTGACTTTTTTGTTATAGTTATGACTCTGTAGGCTAGGGGCATAAATCTTACTACATAGTTATAGGGTCGAGTATGGTAGGTAGGTTTTTTTTCTACAGGATTAATATAAGTTTTTATACATTAGGGCGTGTTGAACATTGGCGACAAATTAATGGCAAAAAAAATAGCGAACGGTTAATCTTTAAGTTCTCACACAAAAAAGATATCGTTCGCTATGCCTCGCACCATGCTCAAAGATGAACACTGGACAAGACTGAAACCTATCTTACTAGAGTTGAATATCTATGACAAAGGAAATCTTAGAAATACGGTTGAAGATGTGTTGTATCGGATGCGCGTTGGTTGCCCTTGGCGTGACTTACCACCGTACTTTGGCAAGCCCAATACCATCTATAAAGCTTACCAGCGTTGGTTTCGCAGTAATAAGCTGATTGCATTATTTACGTTACTGATCAAAGACGCAGACCTTGAGTGGGTCTTCATAGATGGTACTCATATCAAGGCGCATCAGCACAGCAGTGGTGGCAATGAGAACCTACAATCCATTAGTAAAAGTGTGGCAGGACGTGCTACTAAAATTCACTTAGCAGTAGATGCTCATGGCAATCCGATTACCTTTATCTTGTCAGATGGCACAACCCACGATGTTAAAGTCGCACCTGATTTAATAGACAAGGTTGATTTGAGTGATACAGAGGTTTTATGTGCCGATAAAGGCTATGATTCTGATTCACTACGAGCGCATATTGAACAAGCAGGGACGTGTGATAACATTCCTCGGAAACGAAATACAAAGTCCTCTAACGACCATATGGACTGGAACTTGTACAAGGTACGCCACTTAGTAGAAAATGCTTTTGCTAAGCTAAAACAGTATAGGGCAGTTGCCACCAGATTTGATAAGCTCAAGCAGAGTTATGAGAATACGGTCGCTCTTGCTTGTGCTTATATCTGGCTGAAATTATGAATGTTCAACACGCCCTATTTATATATTAATCAACGGTAGAGAGTAACAGGTATCTTAGATATGATGTTTGACTTCAATAAAACGTATCATAGAGTTTTAGAAACAGAGTTAAAAGCTATCGTAAGTTTATTGAGTGAGAATTACGAGGTGTTTTGCACTGCTTGTAATATGATTCTTAATTGCCAAGGTCGCCTTATCATTACAGGTATGGGTAAGTCTGGTCTTGTTGGCCGCAAAATAGCAGCGACGATGGCCTCTACTGGCACGCCTGCATTTTTTGTGCATCCTGGTGAAGCCGGTCACGGCGACCTCGGGATGATCGTCAAGGGTGATGTCGTTTTAGCGATATCCAACTCAGGTAATAGCGATGAGATCAATGTTTTATTGCCTGTGATTAAAAAGCTAGATTTACCTTTAATAAGTATCAGTAAAAACTTATCAGGTAGACTACCTCAAGAGGCTGATGTTGCTTTGACACTTGGCGACTTCGAAGAAGCATGTCCAATGGGTCTAGCACCTACCTCTAGCACCACAGCGACGATGGTGTTGGGTGATGCACTGGCTATCGCATTGCTTGAAGCCCGCGGCTTTAAGTCAGAGGACTTTGCCCTATCGCATCCTGCGGGTGCGCTGGGTAAAAAACTCTTGACCCATGTTTCTGATCTCATGAAATCCGGTGAAGAGATTCCTTTAGTGACAGGAAATACCAGTATCATTGAAGCCCTATTTGAGATTACCGAAAAACGACTCGGTATGACTGTGGTCGTAGATGACAAAAATCGTTATGGGGTACTGACAGATGGTGATATCCGTCGACTACTCACAACGAATCAAGATATGAGCCAACCTATTGCCAGTGTCATGAAGACAGCACCGATTACTACTTCTCCTGATATTAAAGCCTCAAAAGCCCTTGATATCATGAGACAAAAAAAGGTAAACCAGCTTATTGTTTTAGATAATGATGCACTAGTCGGTGTGCTGGCCTTACGTGACTTGGTTCAGGCTGGTATTAATTAAAAGTGACTAGTGTTTTATAGTCTTGAGGAACACAAATGAAAATTACGGAAAACATAACAGTTGGCAATGATAAGCCTTTTGTATTATTTGGCGGTATCAACGTCATAGAGTCACGAGACTTGGCTTTGACAGCATGTGAGGCTTATGTAGAGATTACGCAAAAACTTGGTATACCCTATGTATTTAAAGCCAGTTTTGATAAAGCTAATAGATCGTCTATTCATTCGTTTCGTGGTCCAGGTATGGATGAAGGTCTAAAGATCTTACAAGAAGTTAAAGACACTTTTAATGTGCAAGTAATATCTGATGTGCATGAGGTTTATCAGTGCCAGCCAGCAGCCGAAGTGATTGATATTTTGCAACTGCCTGCCTTTTTGGCACGTCAGACAGATTTGGTAAAAGCGTTAGCAGAGACTGGGCGACCAATTAATATCAAAAAGCCGCAGTTTCTCAGCCCAGAGCAGATGAAAAATATCATTAATAAGTTCAATGAAATGGGTAATGATAAGCTTATGCTATGTGAGCGTGGCAGCTGCTTTGGTTATGATAACCTGGTGGTCGATATGCTAGGTCTGGGAGTGATGAAGCGTATCAGTAATGACTTGCCTATTATCTTTGATGTGACGCATTCCTTGCAGACTAGGAGTGCAGGCAGCGACGCATCAGGCGGTCGCCGAGATCAAATTATTGAGTTGGCTCGCTCAGGGATGGCCGCTGGTCTTGCAGGGCTGTTTTTAGAAGCGCACCCCAATCCTAGTGAAGCTAAATGTGACGGCCCAAGCGCATTGCCACTAGATAAGTTAGAGCCATTCTTGCAACAGATGAAGCAGGTAGATGACTTGATTAAAACACTACCAAGCATTGATATTCAGTAAAACATACTTAAAGGTGTATTAGATGGACTCTGTTGCAATTATTATCCCTGCACGCTATTCGTCTTCACGCTTTCCTGGTAAGCCGCTTGCAGATATTTTGGGTAAACCCATGATTCAGCACGTGTATGAAAAAGCGGCATCTATAAAAAACGCCACCGTCGTTGTAGCCACTGATGACGACAGGATTTTGTCGGTAGTGCATAGTTTCGGTGGTAAAGGTCTGATGACCAGACCAGATCATGCTTCAGGTACTGACAGGCTGGTAGAAGTCATGAAGGAGATAGATGCTGATTTATATATCAACTTACAAGGTGATGAACCTTTGGTTCGTGTAGAGGATCTTGAGCTGCTTATTAAAGCTATGACCGCAGACAGATCCATTGAAGTGGGGACGCTGTACCATGCTATCAGTGCGCATCAAGCCAAAGACCCTAATACAGTAAAAGTGGTGACGTCTCATAGTGGTCGAGCTTGTTATTTTAGCCGTTCTCCCATTCCTTTTATTAGAGATAAAGATAGGCAAGCGAGCTATAAACAACACGTCGGGGTATATGCTTATCGTAAGTCTGTGCTAGAGCGATATACGCAATTGCCCGAATCCAATATCGAATCAGCAGAGCAGTTAGAGCAATTAAGGCTGTTAGATAGTGATATAGATATTTTTGCTTTTGAAGTAATGAAAACAGGGCCTGGTGTAGATACCCCTGAAGACCTTCAAAAAGTTATCGCTATTCTTCAAGGTAAGCAACCAGAGAGTGAAAAGCCTTTACTCTCTAATATCGAACTTGTTATTACTGATATTGATGGCGTATTAACAGATGGCGGTATTTACTATGATGAACATGGTGAATGTATGAAACGTTTCCATGTGCGGGATGGTTTAGGTATCAAGCTGTTGCAACAGGCAGGTATTCAAGTAGCGGTATTATCGGGTAAAGACTCTAAGCCTTTGAGGAAGCGGATTTCTGACTTGGGCATTGATATTTTTATGTTAGGTATCAAAAATAAAGAAGCGGCTTGTCAAGAAATTATTCAGCGTGCAAATACTATCAAAGCCAATACGGTATATATCGGAGACGATACCATTGATTTACCAGCTTTCATCAGTTGTGGTGTAGCAGTGGCTGTTGCTGATGCGCCGGACTATGTCAAGGTTAATTGTGATTTAGTGACAGATGCCAAGGGTGGCTTTGGTGCTTTACGTGAATTGGCTGATAAGATTTTGATTGAGCAAGGTAAGTCTAACTTGATAGAAGACCCTGCTACATTTTTAAAAATTCATGCCAATGTAACCCAATGATTTTGTTGACTATATAGGTGGCATAATAAAAAGTATTTATGTTTGGTATTTTTTATTTGACAGATGTCTTGATAAAAAGGTCGCCCTAATACGGTGACCTTTTTTCCTCTTAATAATGCTTCAAACCCACCTAATGACGTAATCGTATAGACATGATCTATCGTCTCTAAAGCATCAACCAAATGAATAGACTGGGTCAATATAAGGCAGTCTAGCTCAGTGAGTGTGCTGATGATGGAGGAATCATCGAGTGTCATTGGATGCGGTTTGACAATGATTTGTGCATCAGGATTTTCTTCGATTGCCTGATTAACCACATCGAGTAAGGTGATACCCTCACCGCCACCGTATTTTAATGAGTCATCATGTGGCACTTGCCCAAGTACTAATACACGTTTTTTATTTTTCACACCATAGATAGGTGCGACATCGACATATGGCTGATGATTGTATTTGCTCACTCTATGCGCGACATAGTAATCGAGCATTTCTTGGGCTAGTACGTCATCATAATCGTCTTGCTCAGCATCAAAATTGGCAATCAAGTCGGTCAAATCGTTTGGGCGAGTGGTATCAAAATACGGTGCTTGGCTATCCATGACGATAGATAATGGCGGCACGCTACTATCCTCATTAGGGCCTGAGCGGATAAAACCATCTTCTAAAAAGAAAACATCTAGGCTTTGCTCGCGGATGTATTCGATAAAGTAATCAGGCGCTTTATAGCCCCAAATATAGATAACAGGGTTGACCAGCTTGATAAAAGGTTTGAGCCATAGATTAAAATAAATCTTATCAAAATGCCTTTGTATTTGGATATGTGCTGACTCTAACACCCATTCACCAACCATATCTCGCCATGGCTGCATACCAACGACTAACGCCAAACGCTGGCTTGGCTGGCGGTAATGTTTATAGTAGCCCGATAGAAGAGGTCGAATGTAAGCGTTGAGTTTCATAGTAGAGTTGTTGGCTTAGGTTGATTGTTTAAGTTATAGGCTTAGATTGATAGAGAGCAGATATGTATTATTGGGATATTCATGTTGGCAATAGTTTATCGTTCCCAGTATAGTTGCATGTGCGAGTCAAAATGAATACCTACTTTGAGAAAAGAAATTCGAAAAATGATTGGGTGAATTCATGAATAAAAAAATATTAGTCACTGGTGGTGCAGGGTACATAGGCTCTCATACTTGTGTCGCCTTGTATGAAGCAGGTTATGATATCGTTGTGTATGATAACTTATCCAATAGTAGCGATGAAGCGATCAATCGTGTTTCTAGGCTCATAGGTCAACCAGTTGAGTTTATCAAAGGTGATATTCGAGATGTTGACTCACTCAAACAAGTATTTGCTGCGCATCAGTTTTTTGGTGTGATTCATTTCGCAGGCTTAAAAGCCGTTGGTGAATCCGTCACAAAGCCATTACTGTATTATAACAATAATGTCAGTGGTACCATTGCCTTATTAGAAGTCATGGCAGAGTATGATATCAAAAACTTTGTTTTTTCGTCTTCTGCAACGGTTTATGGTGACCCTGAAACGTTACCCATCCATGAGCTGTCAAAGCGCTCTTGTACCAACCCGTATGGACAAAGTAAACTGGCAGTTGAGTACATATTAGAGGACTTGGCCATATCGGATAAAAGTTGGAATCTGATTGCTTTGAGGTACTTTAATCCTGTAGGGGCGCATCCATCAGGGCAGATTGGCGAAGACCCTAATGACATTCCGAATAACCTGATGCCTTATATTTCTCAAGTGGCCGTCGGCAAACTTGATAAGCTCAGTATCTTTGGTAATGATTACCCTACCGTAGATGGAACAGGTGTCCGTGACTTTATTCATGTCACTGATTTGGCGCAAGGTCATGTGGCGGCATTGAGTTATTTAGAGCAGCAAATATCTCCAGAAGAGAATTGTTTGAATACAGCTATTGCAAAGCAAACCAGTGCAAAATCTGGTTCAGTTGGTTTTTTACCGATTAACTTAGGCACTGGTAAAGGTACTTCTGTTTTAGAATTGGTTACCGCATTTGCTGAAGTTTCTAAACAGCCGATTGCTTATCAATTCGTTGAACGTCGGGCAGGTGATATTGCTAGTTGTTATGCCAGTGCTGATAAAGCGCAAGCATTATTGGGGTGGCAAGCTAAGCTATCTATCACCGACATGTGTCAAGATACTTGGCGATGGCAAAATATGAACCCAAATGGTTATCAGGCCTCTTGATTTTTATCGAGTCATGGTTGTCTCGCTATGTTTAATTATGGTCATCTTTATACTACCTTTACTTTTAATACAGTTTGAATATTATGAAAAAAATCACTCACGCCGTTATCCCTGTCGCAGGCTTTGGTACACGTATGCTGCCGCTGTCTAAGTCTGTGCCAAAAGAGCTATTACCACTTGGCAATCGTCCTGCCATTCACTACGTAGTCGAAGAGGCCATCGCTGCAGGTATTAAGCATATTGTCTTAGTCGGTCATGCGCAAAAAAGCGCGATAGAAAACTACTTTGATACCAATGCTGAGCTAGACAATCAACTACGTGCTAAAGGCAAAGATACGCTTGCTGACAGCCTAAACTGGCTACCCGAAGGTGTGACGGTATCGATGATACGTCAGGGTAAACCATTGGGGTTGGGTCATGCAGTATTGGCAGCGCGTCCTGTCATTGGTGATAATGATTTTGCCGTATTACTACCAGATGTGGTGTTAGATCCCTTTACCGGTGATATGACTACTGATAACTTAGCGTTTATGATTGACGCTTTTAACCAAGACAAGCATTCACAGATATTGGTCGATAAAGTTGCAGACGAAGATGTTCATAAGTACGGCATTGCTAAGTTGAGTGACTCGAGTGAAATAAATAATGAGGCAGGTGGTAACGATGGTAATGCCAGCTTTAAAGTGGCTGGATTTGTAGAAAAGCCCAATTTAGCCGATGCGCCATCGCGATTGGCCGTCGTTGGTCGTTATGTCTTTAGTAATCAAATCTTTGATTACTTGAGCAAGACCAAAGCTTCAGTTGGTGGTGAGATTCAACTGACCGATGCCATTGATGCCTTGATTAGTGAGTATGGAGTCAATGTCACAACCATGCGTGGTAAGAGCTATGATGCCGGTGATATGCGCTCTTATATGCAGGCGTTTATCTATTTTGCGCAGCAGCAATTAGTAGATGATGAGTAGCTGATGGATGAGATAAAGAACAACACCGCCTACAACAATGCTCGTAGCTCTCACTATTGGCAGCAATTGCAATCGCTTGCCAAACAGCCTTGGTCACTTGCACAGCTATTTGCACAAGATGATACCCGTGCTAAGCGCTTTAGTACACAAGCTGGTGCATTGTATATGGAGTATAGCAAGCAATGTATTGATGAAACAGTCTTGGCCAGTTTATTGGATTTGGCGAGTAGCTGTGAATTATCGACACGTATTGATGCATTGATGCAAGGTGCGATGGTCAATACTAGTGAAGCACGGGCTGCGCTACATACAGCGTTACGTCTACCAGAAACGGCGACGTTACAAGTTGCTGGGCAAGATATTGTTGCTGATGTACATCGTAGTTTGACTCAAGTGGCAAAGCTGTCCGAGCGCATACGTAGTGGTATATGGCGTGGTTTTTCTGGTCAAGCCATTACTGATGTGGTGAATATCGGTGTTGGTGGCTCTGATCTTGGGCCGCTGATGGCGACAACGGCACTTGACGAGTGGGCGGATACGAGTATTGCCGTGCATTTTGTTTCTAATATGGATGGTACTCAGCTAGATAATCTGCTGAAACATCTCAACCCGGAAACAACTTTATTTATTATCTCATCCAAGTCCTTTGGTACCGTTGACACCTTATCCAATGCAAAGACAGCGTTGTCATGGTTATTGGCGACGGCAAAGCTGCGGGCAGGTACAGAAGACAGCGTGCTACGTCGCCACTTTATTGGTATTTCGACCAATAGTGAGAAAATGGGTGCGTGGGGTATTCATCCTGAAAACCAGTTACAGTTTTGGGAATGGGTCGGCGGTCGTTTTTCCTTATGGTCGGCGATTGGGCTAGCGATTGCTATACGTATAGGTATGTCTGGGTTTAAAGCGCTATTGGCTGGCGCTCATAGTATGGATGAGCATTTTTCTCAAGCTGACTTTTCAGAGAACTTACCAGTGTTATTAGGGCTGCTGGCAGTATGGAACAGTACGTTTTTACAAGTAAATGCGCATACGGTACTGCCTTATGATGGTCGTCTCAGCTATTTGCCAAGTTACTTAACTCAGCTAGAAATGGAAAGTAATGGTAAGTCCGTCACTCAACATGGCGAGCGTATTGATTACGATACTTGCCCGATTTTGTGGGGTGAAATTGGCTCAAATGCGCAGCATGCATTTTATCAATTATTGCATCAAGGTACGCAGCAGGTCTCTTGTGATTTCATTGCTTGTGTACGCCGTTATAGTGACGAAACAAAAAAATCATCGTTACAACAGCAGCATGAGCTGTCTTTAGCCAATTGTTTGGCACAAAGTCGGGTATTGGCGTTTGGTAATGCCGCTGTTGCGGATACCAACACGGTCTCTGATGCAGACAAATACAAATACTACCGTGGTAACCAACCGTCAACCACTTTGCTGATGGATGAACTCACACCGCATAGTTTGGGCGCACTGATCGCTCTCTATGAGCATAAAGTCTATGTCATGGCCAGTATCTGGGATATCAACCCTTTTGATCAATGGGGTGTTGAGATGGGTAAGCAAATGGCAGAGTCGGTGCATCACGCTATGCAACAAGAGATTACTGGTCAGTTTGATACTTCTACTGACCAGTTACTGCATCATATCAAACAGATGTCTTGATGGTTCTGAGGATACGACAATGAAGCTAAAAAGGTAAGCTTATGAGCGCTGATTCTATAAATGACAATACACCTAAATATATGCACGCGGATAAGCTACAAGGCGCTAATAATAGTGACGTTTGTGTGCTGATTGGTCACAGCATTGAAGCCATTGCCAGTGCCGTGGTGCTAGCAAGCTTAGGTCAGCGCATTCATCTATATGCGGATATGGGTTTATTGACGCAGCAGCTACAGCAATATGGTTTTGAGCATCATTTGCAAGCGCTTTGGCAAATGTATGAGCAGCAGCAGGTTATTGTTTGTGAAGGTTTGCCAGATAGTGCTGATACCTTAATAAAATACTATGAATCGGCTAGTTATCATGCTGCTGAGGAACAAAGCGCTGTGGCGCTGTACTGGTTGTTTTTAGACAGTATTAAGTCAATATGGACAGAAGACAGTTGGGTTACGGCTTTTAACCATAGTCATCAGCAGTCTTTGCCCGTTATTATGAGCGGTATTGAACCGCTAGGAAAAGTATCAGCATTGGCTCAACGTTTGCAGCGTGCCTGGGTATACTATGTGCCGTTTGTATTTTTAAAAGATGGTGATGCATATAGCTCGATGTTAAGTCCCTCATTGTGGTTACTGGGTGAAAAAACAGCAGATAGTAGCCAACATTTAGAGATACTAAAATCTATCATGCAGCATGCAAGCGCGTCTCATCATGCTGATATCGCAACGATAGAGTTTGCACGTAGTAGTATCATGGCGATGCTCGCGACTAGAGTGAGCTTTATGAATGAGATGTCACGCTTGGCTGACAGTCAGCAGGTTGATATCAAACAAGTCAGTCGTATCATGGGCTTGGACGAGCGTGTCGGTAGCAGTTATTTGCAAGCAGGTTGGGGGTTTGGTGGTAATACGTTACCGACTGAATTGGCTAAGTTGCAGCAATCAAGCCAAACGCACAGCTTAGATATGCCACTGTTACAGTCTATAATGCATATTAATGAAGACCAAAAAGAGCTAGTTTTCCGTAAATTTTGGCAGTATTTTGATGGTTTTATTGATAATAAAACCGTGATGATATGGGGTGGTAGTTATAAGGCAGGATCTGGGCGTACGGCCGGTTCAGCCATCCATCCCTTGTTAGCGCTATTGTGGTCTTATAATATTCGTACATTGGTTTATAGTGACAATGCACAGGCTGAACTGGCGGCGCTTTATAAACAGCAGCCGTTGTTAGAGTTGATCAACAGTCCATATCAGCAGTTAGATCAGGCTCAAGCAATCTTTATCATTAGTTGGTCGCCGCGAGACCAGTTAGATGTTGCCAAAATCAACCAGCAAGCCATGCCAGTGTTCGATGCGCAAAATGCATTGACGCGTATACAGATTGATAGTCTGGTGGGTGATTATAGGGGTATCGGCCGTACTAAGTAATACCATTCACAAAAATTAGAGTAGCAAGGAAAAAGAGTGCAAGTACTACACATTGTAGGCTAAGCGATTTTGACACAGCGAATCCTATTCTTGTGAATGGTATAAGCTTCTAAAAACACCTTTTAATCAAGAAAGCTCGCTAATATCATTAGCGAGCTCTTCTTGATTCCTGACCGCAAGTATAGTCAGTCCCAAATAAAACCATGCGATACAGGCATACATTTTCCTTGCTTACTGTGCCTGCGCAGCAAAATGTACCCAGTATCGCTGTGTTTATTTGATAGTGCATCGACTATATCATGACTTAATACTTTATTTTGGTGTAATGGACATTATTCAAGCTATCACAGCACCTTGCTCACTTAACCATGTTTTTATTTCTTTCGCTTTCTTACTTAATAATGGCTTATCACCACGAGTTTCAATATTTAATCTGATCAGTGGTTCGGTATTTGATGCACGTATATTAAAACGCCAGTCACCAAAATTCAGACTGAGACCGTCAAGCATCGATTTAGTTGGATTGTCGGTACTAAATTTATTTTCAATCGCGCTAATAATCGTCGGTGCATCATGAGTGGTGAGACGAAAATTTAGCTCACCTGAGCTTGGATAGTCTGCAATATAGCCTGTGACCAATTCTGACAAAGTTTTGCCTGTGATAGATAATAGCTCAATAGTGAGTAGCCAAGGAATCATGCCGCTATCACAATAGAAAAAGTCACGGAAATAATGATGGGCAGACATCTCGCCACCGTATACAGCACCAGAGTCACGCATGACTTGCTTAATGAATGAGTGTCCAGATTTACTGATGGCCGCCTTGCCATTATGTGCTTTAATGACTGCTTCAGTATTGTATATCACTCGTGGATCGTAGACGATTGATTCGTTCTGTTCTTGATGTTGATACTTATTCAGAAATGCTTGAGCAAGCATGCCAACCACATAGCTGCCATCAATAAACTCACCGTTTTCATCAAACAAAAAGCAGCGATCGAAATCACCATCAAAGGCAATACCAAGGTCGGCTTTATTTTCTAACACCGCTTGCTGGGTAGCCACTCTATTGGCTTCAATCATGGGGTTGGGGATGCCATTGGGAAAGCTGCCATCAGGAGTGTGATGCAATTTAATGACTTCAATCGGTGCAGCTGCTTGTTTCAGCTTATCAATTAATAGGTCAACCACAGGTCCTGCGCTACCATTGCCTGAGTTAATGACTAGCTTGAGCGGCTTTAACTTATCAGTATCGATAAAGGTCATGACATGGTCGATATACGCACTTTTATCTGTCAATAATTGTAAGTTTCCTGATTGACTGTCAGTGGTGAATTGCCCTGATTCTGCGAGTGCTTGAATTTCTGCCAGACCATCATCAGCACTGATAGGTTTTGAGTATTCTTTGACCAGTTTTAAGCCATTATAATTGATGGGGTTGTGACTGGCAGTGACTTCGATACCGCCCAGTGCTTGATAGTGACTGGTGGCAAAGTAAACCTCTTCAGTGCCTGTCATGCCCAAATCAATCACATCGACACCTGCGTCTATCATGCCTTTGATAGCAGCTTGTTTTAACTGCTCGCTTGAATGACGAATATCGCTACCAATGACAATCGTAGGCTTTAGTGCTGTCAGTTCATGCGCCTGATTGCTGGCAAGAGCAGCGTTATAACGCTGGAATAAAATTTGCGCAAAGGCACGGCCAATACGATAAGCGATGGCTTCATCAAGGTTTACGCCAAGCTCGCCGCGAATATCATAAGCTTTGAATGAGCTAATCGTAATAGGATTGAATTCAGTTTTTGGCTGATAGCCAATGGTCGCAGAAGTAGACATAATGGTAAAAATTCCTTGCGCGTGAGCAGTGGCAAAATAATAAAATAGATAGCACAATTATAGGCCAATTAGCTTTCAATGATACACTGACTATGAGATGAATCGGTAAACATCACATAAAATGATAAGAGCAGCCCTTATGAGTATTTCAAATAACACCACCACCATGCCTACACCTGTACAAGGAACACCAGAAGCCACAGGCCAGATTCATGATTTGTTGGCATTGATGGCACGGTTACGCATCGACTGCCCGTGGGATAAAAAACAAAGCAATCATAGCCTCATTCCGTATGCTATTGAAGAAGCGTATGAGCTGGGTGAGGCGGTACAAAGTGATGATGATGAAGACATCAAAGGTGAGCTTGGTGATGTACTGCTGCAAGTTGTCTTTCATTGCCAAATGTATGCCGAACAAGGTCGCTTTGATATGAGTGATGTGATCACCACTTTGCAAGAGAAGTTGATTCGCCGTCACCCACATGTGTTTGAGGCCGAAACGCTTACAGATGATGCAGCGGTAAAAACACGCTGGGATGAAATCAAGGCAGAAGAAAAGCAAGCACGAGAGGCACGCGGCAAACCTAAGCATCGGTTGGATAATATCAAGGCGGGCAGTGCGTTAATGCAGGCACAAGATGTACAGAAACAGGCGTCAAAACTGGGATTTGATTGGGAAGGCATAGCAGGGGCATTTGAAAAACTGGATGAAGAAGTTGCTGAGTTAAAGGCTGAGACTGTTGCTAAGTCCAAAGAACAAATGAAAAACAATATTAAAGATATTGAAAAAGAAATGGGGGATTGTATGTTTGCCCTAGTCAATGTCGCACGAAAATTGAACCTTGATGCAGAAACAGCAGCTTTGACGTGTGTGCATAAATTTAAGTCACGGTTTGGCTATATTGAGGATCAGTTAGCTATCGCTGGTAAACGTCTAGAAGACAGTGACATAACCGAAATGGACGCATTATGGGAAGCGGCGAAACAACATGAACGCTCATCATAACGCTGCTTTTATGCATTTAGATTTTGTTGGCTTATTCAAGGCTGCTGTTTTAGGCTGCGCTTTGGCTATTGTAATGCCCAATAGTGTGCATGCAGCGCCCTGTTTTGATGACCCTCAACGTGCCTATGAATATCTATTGGCACAAGAGGATGCCAAAATGCAGTCCCGTGAGCAAGCTATCGTCAATATCAATCGTGCTAGCGAAGGCGAGTTGGTGTCGCTAGATGGTATCGGTAGTAGTAAAGCGCAGGCGATAATTTTATATCGTGAGATGTTTGGTGGTTTTATCACTATCGATGAATTATCGAAAGTTAAAGGCATCGGTGAAAAAACAGTTGAAAAGAATAGAGAGCGTTTAAGTGTACAGGATTAATGACCCTATTCTGTATTAATTAACCCCGATATTGACAAAATAGCACGTAAGTAACTGTCATAACACACCTACCACGTGCAAAATTTGTTAAACTAGTGAGTACATCCGCCTGATAAACGCTGTGTTCATCAGGGGTGGTCAAAGAATACCGGCGAGGAGTAGATGCATGGCCGAGCGTGCCGCCAAGCAGTTAGAACTGAATAAATCTGAATTACCCAATTCCATTACTGAAGTAATTGCCACTTTAACCCGAGCTGGGTTTGACGCTTATATCGTCGGTGGTGGTGTGCGCGATACCTTATTGGGTCTGCGTCCAAAAGACTTTGACGCTGTCACCGATGCCAAGCCGCATGAAATAAAAGACGTTTTTGGTAAGCGCTGCCGCATTATCGGCCGTCGCTTTCAGTTGGCACATGTGTATTCAGGTCGTGAGTTAATAGAGGTTGCAACCTTTCGTGGCCCACCAACCAATGATGCCAATACCAACCAAGATGGTATGATTTTACGCGACAATGTTTGGGGTGACATCAAACAAGATTTCTCTCGTCGTGATTTTTCTATCAACGCGCTCTATTATCAACCACTTAAAGGTGTGGTTCATGATTTTTGTGGTGCGCTTGATGATATTGATAACAAAATCATTCGTCTATTGGGTAATGCGCCCGTGCGTATTGAAGAAGATCCAGTACGTTTGTTACGTGCGTTGCGTTTTAAGGCCAAACTTGGTTTTGAGTTTGATGATGCATTGGCTGACCAGTTTCATGATGGTAATTGGGCATTACTTGAGCAAATATCTCCGCATCGTCTTTATGATGAAACACAGAAGATGTTTACGGGTGGCTATTTAGTACCATTGTTACCGTTATTATTTGAGTCAGGTGCGATAGATAGCTTAATCGTCTATCCGCCAGCTGAGCCAAGTGCGCTCGTCAAGCAAGTGGCGATCAATACGGATAAACGTATTGCGGCGGGTAAAAGTATTAACCCTGCATTCTTTTATGCGGCGCTATTATGGGAAAATTACCTGCATCAGTTGGCAAAAGCCAAAAAGCGCAATATGCCATTTGCTGAAGCGCAGATGAATGCTGCTGTTAAAGTCATTGATCGTCAACGTATTAAGACGGCGATTCCTAAGTTTGCTGAGCAGTTTATCCGAGATATTTGGATATTGCAGCCGAAACTTGCAGCCCCGCGTAGCAAGCAAATCGCGCAGTTATCTGAACATCCACGTTTCCGCGCAGGTTTTGATTTCTTGCTATTGCGTGAACAGTGCGGTGATGCTGAACATCCATTATCAGAGTCAACCAATGGTATGGGTGAGTGGTGGCAGACGTATCAGGCATTGTCTGTACAAGAACAGCAGCAAGCGGTTGATGAGTTTGATGAAAATATTCGCCGCGGTGCTTACAAACAACCACAGCGTGGTCGCGGGCGAAATCGCCAAAAGTCAGAGTCAAATATGACTGACAACGCAGCATCTCAGCAAAGTAAAGCACAGACAAATAAAGCCAATGACAGTACTAAGCAAGGTGGCAATGATCAATTGGTGGTAAATGATCCGTCTAATATCCCATCGCGTCGCCGCCGTGCGGCCAGTCAATCTACGGTGACTAAACAGGCTGTTGGCAATCAAGACTACAACAAACAGCAAGTAAAACAAGACAGCAATGAGCTTGCCCAGCTACAGCAGTTATCTCTTGCCAATAGTAATCAAGGTTCTAGTAAAAAGCATCACTCTAAACCTGCACCATTATTTGTCATCGAACACGAAAGTGTGGTGCCACCATTACAAAAGCAGCTATCAGTTGATGATAAGCCTAAGCGTACTAAGCGCGCGGCTGAAAAAACTGTACAGAAGCAAGAGGTGACGCTGGATACTGAACACTCAAGTCGTGTTCGTTCAAATAGTAAACAGCAGAATAAGACTGCGCCATCAGAGGAGAATTCATCACCTACCAAAGCAAATATAACTCGTTCGATAGCCAGATCGCCTGCGCTAGTCAGTATGAACAACGAGCCAATTCCGTATAAGCGTCGCCGTCGTGAGCCTACTGTAGAGCTGGCAAGCAATGATGAAAGCGTAGAAATACCGACTGTAGAAAAAGCGCCAAAAGTCGCTAAGACGTACGCGAAAAAAGTGCCGAAATCTACCGATTCGTCTACTGATACAGCAGTTTCTGACGCTAAAAAACCTACTCAAGCAGTGAAAAGAAAAT
The DNA here is from genome assembly GCF_052376215.1 of Psychrobacter sp. AOP7-B1-24. Classification (NCBI taxonomy): domain Bacteria; kingdom Pseudomonadati; phylum Pseudomonadota; class Gammaproteobacteria; order Moraxellales; family Moraxellaceae; genus Psychrobacter; species Psychrobacter sp. AOP7-B1-24. The sequence goes on along the minus strand of NZ_JBQSVL010000001.1, from coordinate 46,325 downwards.
CAGCGAGTAGTAAAGCTGGTAGTAGCCAAGCGATCTCTGGTGTATTGAGCAATGATAAAGGCCCTGTACCATCGAAGCGTCGTCGTCGTCAGCCCAGTACGGAAAATGTGTAATATGAATCACAGTGCTGATAATACTCATTGGATAACCTGCTACGTCGGTTTGGGTAGTAATTTGACCAATGAGTTAGGCTCACCTATAGAGCATTTGCAGCAAGCGATTACAAGTATGCAGATGCATCAGGACATACGGAATGTGCGTGTTTCGTCATATTATGCATCCGCTCCTATGGGGCCACAAGATCAGCCTGATTTTGTCAATGCGGTTGCTGGTTTTGAGACGAGGTTACCCGCGTTTGAGTTACTCGCATTTTGCCAACAGCTAGAAGCAGAGGCCAAGCGGACCCGCCTACGACATTGGGGCGAGCGTAGTCTTGATGTCGATATTTTGTTATATGGCGACGCCAAAATTGTAGAGCCACAGCTAACCATACCGCATGTTGGATTGACTGAGCGTAATTTTGTACTGATACCGCTACAAGAGTTGGATCCAAACTTGGTTATTACAGGTACGTCGATCGGCGATTATCCGCAGAGTTCCGATTGGACAGGCTTAAAATCATTATCAAGCGGTAGCTGATTTTTCTAACTCTATATAGGCGATCCACTATAAAAAAACAGCGATACGGGTTACATTTTGCGCGGCATCTGTCTGCGTAGGCACAGCAAGCAAGAAAAATGTATCTCTGTATCGCGTGGCCGTATTTGTATCTCTTTTATTTAGGACTGACTATACAGCTGTTAGAGCTATTGATCGGTAAAAGCCTTAATCATTAAAAGTATTAATTGAGGGTCATATGACGACGTTATCTACGTTAAACAAATTCAAAAAAGACGGTACCAAGTTTACTTGTTTAACCTGCTATGACTCTATGTTTGCGCGGATGATGAATAAGGCAGAAATTGATACTATCTTAGTTGGTGATAGTTTGGGTATGGTCGTGCAAGGGCATGACTCAACACTACCTGTGACAGTTGACGATATGGCTTATCATACGGCCAATATTGCTCGCAGCAATAACCATGCACTCATCTTATCTGATCTACCATTTATGAGTTATGTGACGTTATCAGAAGCGGTTTCTAATAGTCGAAAGCTGATGCAAGCAGGTGCGCATGTGATCAAAATTGAAGGTGGTAGCGAGCTTTGTGAGTTGGTTACGACTTTAGCGCAAGCGGGTACGCCAACTTGTGTACATCTTGGCTTAACACCGCAGTCGGTCAACGTGTTTGGTGGTTACAAAATCCAAGGCCGTGGTGACGAAGCAGCGGACAAACTGCTTGCTGATGCCGAAGCAGTGGTGGCTGCAGGTGCTGCATTGTTAGTGTTGGAATGTGTGCCTGCTGAGCTTGCTAAAGCAGTAACGCAAGCCGTTGCCGTGCCCGTTATAGGTATTGGCGCAGGTGCAGATACTGACGGTCAAGTGTTGGTCATGCATGACATGCTCGGTATGGTTCACGGGCGTGTGCCGCGCTTTGTCCATGACTTCCTAACCGATGAGCGCAATAGTGCGCACAGTATCGAGGGTGCTTTTGCGCTTTACCAGCAGTCAGTACGTGATGGCAGTTTCCCACAGGAGCAGCATCAGTTTAGCTAACTTTATTTAAGATTATAGATAAAAGAATACTTCATCATGCCAATTATTTATCACCAAATCTCAGAACTGCGTGCCGCTTTACGGCCTTATCGTGGTCAAAAACACGACAACCAAAATAGCCAACAACGTATTGCTTTAGTACCTACGATGGGCAATCTGCATGATGGTCATCTTGAGCTGGTAAAAATTGCCAAACAGCATGCTGATATCGTAGTGGTGAGTGTTTTTGTCAATCCGACTCAGTTTGGAGAAGGAGAGGACTTTGACAGCTACCCTCGTACGCTAGATAAAGATGTTGCAAAACTATCAACGGTGGGAGCCGACTATGTTTTTGCTCCTAGTGTCGAAGAGATGTATCCAGTCATGCCACCACCAACTTCTGTGCTCGCTGGCGCTATTACCACTCAGTTATGCGGTCAGTCACGTCCGGGGCATTTTGACGGTGTCGGTATTGTCGTTTCTAAATTGTTTAATATCGTACAACCTGACACTGCTGTTTTTGGACAAAAAGACTATCAACAGTTAGCAATTATTAAGCAATTGGTACGTGACTTAAGTTATCCGATTGAAATCATTGGTGCGCCCATTGTTCGTGCTGTTGACGGCTTGGCACTATCGTCGCGTAATCAATACTTAAGCGTGACTGAGCGTCAAGTAGCACCAGTATTACACCAAGCATTGCAAGCGTTAGCAAAGCAGCTACAGCAGGGCAAACATAGCCAACAAGCTGTTCAGACATTGTTAGCAGAAACTCAGCAAGATATCACTGATGCTGGTTTTACGATTGATTATTTAGAAATAAAAACGGATACGTTAGAGCCAGTTGTGAGTGAGTCTGCTATTTTTAATGTAGAAAACAAGAATTTGATTATCTTGGTGGCAGCTTGGCTAGGGCGTGCTCGTTTGTTAGACAATCAATTGGTAACGTTGGGTTAGCTGTTGTGACATAGTAGTTTACTAAATGCGATGAACTAATGGGGTGGGTGGAGCATGGATGTCAATCAAAGTGATAGTACAGCTCAGCCTGAGCAGGCGGCACATAAAGTAGCGACCGAGAAGCTCAGTATTTTAGTCGTATCAGGTCGTTCAGGATCGGGTAAGACCTCCGTCTTAAATATTTTGGAAGATCTGGGATATTACTCTATTGATAATTTACCGTTATCGCTACTGCCAGTAACTGCGCATAAGCTAGTGAACGAAAGTGATATTCGCCGTATTGCGCTCGGTGTTGATATCCGAACGCCGCGTGCCGATCTCTCTAATTTTGCAGAGACGTATGCGTCGTTGAAGGCAATTTATGGAGCAAGCGTAGTAAAAGTTGTTTATGTGACTGCGCAAGAAAATACCTTGATAGCACGTTTTAATGCGACTCGCCGTGTACATCCTTTGATGTCACAGGATGTTGACAGTGATAATGCTAGGCACATTGCTTTTAATCTGCCTGCCGCGATCAAAAAAGAGATTGAACTATTAGAGCCAATTGCGAGCCATGCTGATATCAGAATTGACACAAGCACGCTAAATATTCATCAATTAAAAGATCGCTTGCGTGAACATATTGGTGTGGATAATCAGATTGTCATTAATTTGCTGTCCTTTGGTTTTAAATATGGCAGTCCTATTGATGCCGATTTTATCTTTGATGTGAGGATTTTGCCCAATCCGCATTGGAACCCTGAGCTACGTGGTTCGACAGGTTTAGATGCAGAGGTTGCAGCATTTTTTGCGGATTATCCAGAAGTAGCTGAAATGACGGATGATCTTGAGAAATTCTTAACACGTTGGCTGCCAGATTTTTTACACAATAATAGGCATACGGTGACAGTGGCGATTGGTTGCACAGGTGGTAAGCATCGCTCTGTATTTATCACTAATACATTACAGCGTCGTCTGACAGATACGATGCCGAAAGGCGTAAAAATACTGGCGAAGCATCGCGAAAAAAACCGTTGGTAGTCATTGGTTGTTATTACTATGATTATTGATTTTATTACTCATTATTTTGGAAAGCTTTTATGATTGACTGGAAAGAACAGGACATGCGTGTTTCGCGCACAGAGCTCAAAAAAGCCCATGAGCGCTTGCAACAGTTATCGATACCACTTGCTAGCTTATCAAAAAAACAGCTAAAAACCCTGCCTGCCAGTGATTATTTTATGGCAGAGTTGATGGCACTAGCGGATATTACCAGTGCCAATGCACGCAATCGCCAAACCAAACGAGTTGGTAAGCTGATTAGCGAAGAAAATCGCCATGAGTTGGTCAAAGCATTGTTTGATGCATTTTTTCCGAAAGAACAAATCTCTAAGATAGAAAGTTGGTATGAACGTTTGAATATCAATGACGAAGGGACGCTCAAGCAGTTCGTCAAGCAATACAAAGCTTCTGAACATAATAGTATGTATCAGCTGCTATTATGGATTGAATACGCCAAGCATATACAAGATGATGAGCTGATGGCAGAGTCGGAAGAAGATTTGGCCAGTTATATTCGTGAAGTCGCTATTTTATCGCAATTAAAAAAATAATAAGCACACAAGCTTGATGAGTTAGGTGTGTAGTTGGGTCAAATGTGTAACTGATTCACATATCGATTAAAAGAGTTAGTCAGTGTAACCGACATAAAAAAAGCCAATCATGTGATTGGCTTTTTTTATGTCATTTAACCTAATATATCTATTATTTCTTTTTATCAGCGCGTACTTTATCAACTAAATAGTCAACGATTTTAGGCACAGTAGCATCTTGACCGCTGATTACGTATTTTCCTTGTACCACGACAGTTGGGACACCTGTAACTTGATAACGTTTAGCACCTGCTTGTGAGCGACCAATTTTTGTGCCAACCGCGAACGAATTATAAAGACTGTTGAACTTCTTCTCGTCCACGCCTTGTGAGGCATACCATTTGCTTAATGATTGTTGGTCAAACAGTTTTTGACCATCTTTTTGAATAGCATCAAATAGTGCATCATGAGTTTTGTCTTCAAAACCTAGTAGTTGCGCTGCATAGAACCCGCGAGCATTGGTTTCCCAAACATCATTCATTGCTGCTGGCGTTTTGAAAAATGCGACATCTTTATCTTTTGATGCAGCCCATTTTTCCATATGTGGGTTAAGCACGTTACAATGCGGGCAGCCATACCAGAAGAATTCACGAACAATGATAGCATCACCGCTAATTTTTTCTGGATTGTCTAGCACGCGATAGTCTTTTCCAGCGACATAGTCGGCAGCTTGAGCACCAGTAGTGGCGAGTCCAATAGCCATGGCCAGACCAGTCAATGTGATGAGACGTTTCATACTTTATCCTTGAGATGTAGAGACTTAGGGTGTGTTAGAGTGCTTTGATAGCTATCGTTTTAGAGTGATAAACGTATAGTGTCAATTATAATCTAACTATAATAGCGTATCGACCATGATAATGTAAAACATGTGTACTTGTGAGTCTGATTCTTAACTGAGAGTTGTAAAGCTGTTAGCTATTATTTAAGCTATATTGCTTGTTGGGGTGTGTCCTCAATTCAATCGATAGCCCTCTAAATGGGTTGAAAATGGCTAAATCTTGCCAAACGGCATCAAATAGCTGACTAATATCTCGATCTTATCTGCGCTATTTTCCTTGTTTGACGGCAATTGATCACCATTTTTAAAATGAGGACACATCCTAGGGTTTCGTCATTTGAGGCTTGGACGGTTTCAACCTATTATTGAAGGTGCACTCATTTATTATAGGCCAGAGAAAATTGGTAATCGAATATTGTAATAAGCCAGAGTGTGCGCAGATCATTCACAATCGGTGACGATGTCTTTACGACAAAGTTGCTGCTCTCATGCTAATATTAAGCACACAATTGCATACTGTATATGATAATGACAATAAAGGAAAAACGCTATGAGCTCAGCTCTACATTACTCGCCCTCTTTGAATGAGAAAGTGAAGACCCCTCTCGATGATACAAAGGCTCATGCTATAAATGTTGATCCTAGCGAAGTTGAAAAATTTAATAAATTGGCTAGCGAGTGGTGGAGCAATAGCGGTGCGTTTGCAACCTTGCATGAAATTAATCCATTGCGTCTGAATTGGATAGAAGAACATATTAAGCGCAGCTATCAAAGCGACAATGATAGCCAAACAGCTGAGACAGGTTTGGCTGGTAAAAAAGTGCTTGATGTTGGTTGTGGAGGCGGTATATTGTCAGAGTCGATGGCACGTCGTGGCGCTGATGTAACAGGTGTTGATTTGGGTACTGAAAACCTGAAAGCGGCGGCGTTACATGCAGAGCAGAGCGGCTTAGAAAATACTTTGCGCTATCAGCATATTCCAGTAGAAGATTTGGCAAAAACGCATGCCGGTCAGTTTGATGTGGTGACTTGTATGGAAATGCTGGAGCACGTACCTGATCCAAGCTCGATTGTGCAAGCGTGTTTTGATTTATTAGCACCAGGCGGTGTTTGTGTATTATCGACGATTAATAGAAACCCTAAATCATACTTATTTGCCATCGTTGGTGCAGAATATGTATTACGTTTGCTTGATCGTGGTACACACGATTATGCCAAATTTATTACTCCAGCAGAATTAGACCAAATGGCAACCAATGCAGGTTTTGTGCGTAAAGACATCATTGGGCTGCATTATAATCCATTGACCAAGCGTTACTGGCTCGCACAAAATGTCGATGTCAATTATATGATAGCGGTACAAAAGCCAATGGCTTAGACCTTTGGTACTGTGCTTGGTTGTTTCGGTGACATCATATTTTATTAACTTTATTATTTAATTTAAGAGTATTTACTATGGCCCAATTTGTGAAAGCAGTTTTATTTGACCTTGATGGGACATTGATCGATACTGCTGCTGATTTTGTCCGTATCATCGGTAAAATGAGTCGCGAAAATAATTGGCAAGCACCACCTGAAATTGAGATTCGTGAGCAGGTTTCCGCGGGCGCCTCAGCCATGGTGCAATTGATGCTAAGGTATAACGATCAACTTGATCTCAGTGAAGAAACATTGCTTGAGTTTCGTCAGCAATTTTTAGATGACTATGAAGCTGAGATATGTGTTGATAGTTGCGTATTCGGCGCGCTTGAAGAAGTGCTTACAACGCTCGAAGAAAAGAAGGTGCCATGGGGTATTGTCACCAATAAGCCACGTTATTTGGCAGAGCAGTTATTAATGCAAATGCAGTTAGATTCGCGCTGCGCTGTTTTGGTGTGTCCTGATGATGTCTCACGCTCAAAACCTGATCCAGAGCCAATGTATGTGGCGTTAGAAAAACTCGCTATTCCTCGTGGTGCTGCTGGTTGTGTGCTATATGTCGGCGATCATATACGTGATATTGAAGCTGGCAATGCAGCTGGCATGCCAACTATTTTGGCGGCGTATGGTTATATTCCACCTGAAGATCAGAAAAACCTAAAAAAGTGGGGCGCAGACTACATTACCGAAACTCCTGAGCAGTTAAATAAACTACTACTATCCTCTGGTAAGTTTGATTATTTATAGATAGACCCGCCGAACATCCGTATTCTTAATTAAGTTCTATTATTTATAAGTTTTATTATTTAAATGTATGAGTACTTAATTTTATTGATATTTAACTAGTAAACGATAAGCAGTGAGTAATGCCATGAGTGATAACAATCAGCAAACCAGTCAAAACCCTACTCAACCTCTAACTCATGATGAAATTCGTGATTTTGTACCATCTGAGAACTGTTTGGATGGTAAGACCATTTTAGTGACAGGCGCTGGTGATGGTATTGGTCGTGTTGCTGCTTTAACCTATGCGCGTTATGGTGCAACAGTGCTGCTATTGGGTCGTACCAGTAGTAAGCTTGAGTATGTTTATGATGAGATAGAAAGCTTTGGTGGTAAGCAGCCAGCGATGCTACCAATGAATCTAGAAGGGGCCACCTATGCCGAAATGCAGCAGCTCGAAGGATTAATTGACAAAGAAATCGGTCAATTGGATGGTGTGTTGCATAACGCAGGTTTGCTTGGACAGCTGACGCCGCTTGAGATGTATGATGTAGATACTTTTGCTCAAGTGATGAAGGTTAACTTTACATCGACGTTTATGCTCACCCAAGCGTTGCTACCGCTACTAAAAGACGCAAATAATGGCTCCATTGTATTTACTTCTAGCACAGTTGGTACACATCCTCGTGCATTTTGGGGCGCTTATGCGCTCTCAAAGCAAGCAGTAGAAGGGATGAGTGATATCTTTACTCAGGAAACTCAGAACACGACTAATCTGCGTTTTAACTGTATCAATCCTGGTGGTACGCGTACCAATATGCGCGCCCATGCTTATCCAGGTGAAAACCCTATGAGTCTCAAAACGCCAGAAGATATTATGGCAGGCTACGTTTGCTTGATGAGTGATGCGAGCATTGGCGTGCGCGGGCAAGTGGTTGAATTACAGCCCAAAAACTAGCAGTGGTTTTCCTTGGCTATGGCGTATTCATTTTTCAGTCAGTTTGAATATCGACTCCGTATTTTAGTATATACGTTACTGTTATGAGCTATACAACCATAGCCATCAGCTCTTGATCACAGGTATTCCAATTTATAGAGGTTGCAGATAACTCAGGTTTCAGTTCAATATCTACCTCTTCTTTAGCTGCATCTTCATCTAACTGCAAAATCATCTCTATTCGGCTATCAACCTGCACGCTGGCCGTCTTGGTGGTTAAGCTGTCAGGGGTGAAGTTAATCTGTAGCCAGCCGTCAGTCGTATTGACAACGCCTTTGATACGTAGCCAGTTGGGTAGTTTCAACAACCAATTCTGCAACTCATGCGCATCTAATTTATAGTGCGCTGGCAATCGCCAGCCTGCTAAGAGTATATCTTGTTGTTTTTCATGATAGCGGTAGGGTTGGTCGATATCTGTATCGTGTTGATCACTATCACTCTCTGCTGAAGAGTCCGATAACGGTGACATCGATTTAGCTGCTCTAGGAGGCTGCAAGCCCATGACTGATTTTTGAGTGTGAGTAATATTGATTTTGCGTTGTTTCGAGATTATTTGGCTAGCGTTATTTAGTTGATCGTTCAATCTCAGTAAGTATGCACTTTGAATATCAGCTGTGGCTTGCTCATCTGGTGCCCAAATGATTGTTACGTACGAATTTAGATTGGTAATCCACGCTATTAATGCTTGTTTATCGGTATCTTGCAATTGAGCGTAACGATTAATGACCAAAGCATCCGCATCACGGACATGGGCCTGAAAACCATCTTGGTTGCGATACTTCTCCTGTTGCCAATGACTGCCGCTGAGTACCGTTATCACGGCTTGCATTTTTAGTGCTGTTTGCCAATGAGGAGCACCGAGTTGATTGATTAACTCGCGTGGATGCGCCAGTCCTGTCGGTTCTATGAGTAGCCGCTGCGGGTTGTGCTCACTGAGTAGCCTGCTAATTGCGATTTGTAACGGGAGCTGACTGGTACAACAAATACAGCCACCACTGACTTCACGAATAGCAATTTTTTGTTGTTCAAAATTATTGTCTTGTGAGCTTGCTAGTAACGAACCATCAATGCCGATATGACCAAACTCATTAATCAGCAATGCCCAACGCTCATCACTAGGCTTTGTAGCCAGTAATTCATTGATTACGGTCGTCTTTCCGGCACCCAAAAACCCTGTCACCAAGGTGCAGGGTATATTTTGAAAAATAATCGGTTTTTTCACAGAAATACTCGTCATATTAGCGCGTGTTTGAAAACTATCAAATACGGCTTATATTAAAAAGAAATTATGTCATTACGTGTTTGTAACTCAATGCGTGCATGTCATTTTTAAAATCATGACATGCATGCATCAAAGGTTACTCACTCTTAGCGGTTTCCCCTTCTGTTTCATCTGGTACAAAGACGTAACCCACACCCCAAACGGTCTGAATGTAGCGTGCTTGTGAAGGGTTATCTTCAATCAGACGGCGTAGGCGTGACACTTGGACGTCGATAGAGCGCTCCATTGCCCCCCATTCACGACCACGTGCCAGATTCATTAGCTTGTCACGAGTCAATGGCTCACGTGGATGCTGTACTAATGCCTTTAATACTGAAAACTCACCGGTTGTTAAGGTAACAACATTACCATCGCGTTTGAGCGTACGAGTCGATAGATCCAGCGTCCATGGTCCAAACTCAACCACTTCAAGCTGATGACTTGGTGCGCCAGGCAGCTCACGGTTTTGGCGACGGAGTACTGCTTTAATACGTGCCAATAATTCTTTAGGGTTAAATGGCTTGGGTAGATAATCATCAGCACCCGCTTCGAGTCCTGCGATACGATCCGCATCGCCGCCTTTAGCTGTCAGCATAATAATAGGAATGTCACCATTATCTTCACGCAAACGCTGACAAATACTGATACCGTCTTCACCAGGTAGCATCAAGTCTAATACTACCAACGAAAATAGTTCGCGCTGCATTAACTTGTCCATCTGATTACCATCGTGGGCAGTACGGACGACAAAACCGTCGTCTTCCAGAAAGCGTTGTAGCAACGAGCGTAAACGTGCATCATCATCGACGACTAAAATACGCTGAGTCAAAGTATCAGGGCTGTTATTATCAGTCATACAGGCATCCTCTTATAAAAATTATTATTAGTAGATATCATACATAAAAATCGTGTGTGAAGGGCTATCAGCAAAATAGTATCATTATCCAATTATTGGTCAGAAGCAATATTTTCCTATAATTGAAAACTATTGTTTAATGTATCAGAACATACCGATATTCTAGTTATTGATACTTTAGTGTATAAGATTGCACAACGAATTGCATCACTCATAAGGACAAATGCTGTATGCGTTTGTTTAACAAGGTGATAAAACCTATGATATTCGGCATTTTTTGCTATAAAACCCCCGATAAATAACGAAAAGATAAAAAGGATTTTTATTCATGCAGCTTTTGCTATAATGCAAAACTACATTTCTCAACGATTGATACGTATATGAGTAGCACTGATACCTTAACGCCATCTCAAACCTCGACAAATGCAAAGGTTTTGGATGCAACCACACACGCGAATATTCACGACAAGCTTGCTCGCGCGCTTGGCATTAAGACTGCTCAAGTCAATGCGTTTGTCAAACTTTACGATGAAGGCGCGACTGTTCCGTTTATTGCCCGTTACCGCAAAGAAAAGACTCAGAATCTTGATGATGCACAACTACGAGCGTTAGAGAAGTCTCTCAATTATGAGCGTGATATGGCCACCCGTCGCCTAAAAATTACTGAGCTGCTCAGCACGCAAGGTAATTTTACTGATGAGCTGCAGACGCGTATTGATAATGCGACATCGAAACTTGAGCTAGAAGACATCTATCTGCCATATCGTCCGCGCCGCCGTTCACCAGCTGCCAAAGCACGAGTTGCTGGCCTTGATATAGCTGCTCAAGCAGTGTTGACGCAAGAGATTACTCCAAAGGATGCGTTAGCAGACTATCAATTGCCATCCAGTATTACTGATGATAGCGGTAATGAAATTGAGGTTGATTTCAGTGATATCGACAAACAACTAGCAGGTGTACAGGCCATCATCGTTGACGAATGGACGCAAGCGCTAGACTTGCTAGATAACTTACGTAGTGGTTTTGCCAAAACTGCTAGTATCGTGTCTACTGTTGCTAGTGATGAAAAACGTGAAGTTGGTGAAAAATTCAAAGATTACTTTGAGCATAGTGAAAGCTTAGCGCGTCTGCCTAATCATCGTCTATTAGCGATGTTACGTGGTCGCCAAGAAAACGTCTTAGGTCTAAAAATTGAAGGTGAAGACACTCCTTTTATTGAAAAAATTATCAGTTATTTTGATATTAATACAAAAGTGCCTGCTGATCGTTGTGCATTTTTAACAGAAGCAGCTAGTAGCTTGTGGAAAGACAAATGGCGTCCGCATATAGAACATCGTTTGCTGACCGAAAAGCGTCTGACGGCTGAAGCGGATGCCATTGATGTATTTGCAAATAATCTGCAGCATTTATTAATGTCAGCGCCTGCCGGTCGCAAAGTTATTTTAGGCGTTGATCCAGGCATCCGTCATGGTGTCAAAATGGCGATTGTCGATGCGCAAGGCCATGTCATGCTAGACAGTGAAGACAAACCTGTTGTTGCTACTGTCTATCCATTTGCACCTGATAATAAGATGAGCGAGGCCAAAAAAATCATTGGTGCGCTACTAAATACTTATAACGTTGATTTGGTCGCTATCGGCAACGGTACGGCAAGTCGTGAAACAGATGCAATGATTAAAGAGATTTTGGCAGCCAATTCTGAGCTAAAAGCCAAAGCCGTTATCGTTAATGAGTCGGGTGCATCTGTCTATTCAGCCAGTGAGCTTGCCAGTGATGAGTTGGCTAATTTGGATGTCTCTGTGCGTGGCGCAGTATCTATCGCTCGTCGTTTACAAGATCCATTATCAGAGCTTGTCAAGGTTGATCCAAAAGCCATTGGTGTGGGGCAATACCAGCATGACGTGAACCAAACTCAATTGGCAGATAGTCTCGATAAAGTAACACAAGATAGTGTAAACGCTGTTGGTGTCGATGTGAATACGGCGAGCCCCGCTATCTTGGCACATATCGCGGGTCTGAATCGTAATGTCGCTCAGCAAATCGTCACCTACCGTAAAGAAAACGGTGCGTTTGACAGTCGTGAATCATTGAAAAATGTCCCACGCTTGGGTGCTAAGACTTTTGAACAAGCAGCGGGCTTCTTGCGTATCCATGATGGTAGCAATCCACTTGATGCCACTGGTGTGCATCCAGAAAGCTATGCATTGGTTGAGAGCTTACTTGCGCAAACTGGCAGAGCCTTGCCAGAAATTATCGGTAACGATGGAATACTCAATACTATCGATACCACTGCAGTTGCTGCTAACGATGAAAATATCAGCATAAAAGCAATCTTAGACGAACTTGCTAAACCAGCACGCGATCCACGTCCCGAGTTTAAGACAGCCAGTTTCCGTGATGACGTAAATAGCATCAAAGATCTAGAAGAAGGCATGCAGCTTGAAGGTGTCGTGACTAACGTTACAGCCTTTGGTTGTTTTGTTGATGTTGGTGTTCACCAAGATGGTTTAGTTCATATCTCACAAATGGCCAATGATTTCGTCGCTGATCCGATGAATCGTGTGAAGCCAGGTGATATTGTCTCAGTACGTGTCATCTCTATTGATGAGAAGCGTGGTCGTATTGGCTTTAGTATGAAACCTGAGTCTGAAAAACCAGCACGTTCAGCAGCTAAACCTACTGCCAAAGATACTGGTTCTGATGATAAAACCAATCGTTCACGTAATAGTCGCCCAAAATCTGCTGACAAGCGATCAAGCAAGCCACGTAGCGATCGTCAGGATAAAGGAAGCGCTAGTAGTAATCGTAGCAAGGCACCAAGATCTGAGAAAACTGAGACACCTAGTAAAATGGGTACATTTGGTGCGTTACTGCAAGAAGCAGGTGTGACTAAAACCAAGAAATAAAAAATTGTAAATTATTTGCAAAATAAAAAAGGCAGCCATTAGGCTGCCTTTTTTATTTTTTGTATCCTATTCTGAAAAAGCTACTGATAAAAACCAATCATCAGTAGCCGAATACTTAATTATCTAATGACTGATTACATACCTAGCTGTTGCATGTCTGGTTGTTGCATGTCTGGTTGTTGCATGTCTGGTTGTTGCATGTCTGGCTGTTGCATGTCTGGCTGTTGCATGTCTGGTTGTTGCATGTCTGGTTGTTGCATATCTGGCTGTTGCATATCTGGCTGTTGCATATCTGGTTGCTGCATGTTTGGCTGTTGCATGTCTGGTTGTTGCATATCTGGCTGTTGCATGTCTGGCTGTTGCATATCTGGCTGTTGCATGTCTGGTTGTTGCATGTCTGGTTGTTGCATGCCTGGCTGTGGCATTTCTTCTACTTGAGCTATGTTTGCATTACCATTGGTTCTTGCAATTGAAATAGTTTGAGTCTCACTGATTTGAAAAGGGCTAGATTCAACTGAGTTTAGCCCGCTTTCGGCATTTTCAACGTCAGATTGCACTGCGCTATCAGCCATTGCTGTTTGCACGTCTGCTGGTGTGGTATCTGCAGGAGCTGCCATTGCCAAGCTTGGGATAGTAAGCGCTGCACTGATAAGTATTGCTAAAGTACGTTTTTGCATGGGTTGGTTCCTTGGTTTACAGATTTTGTATATTAATTTAAAGAAATATTTAATTTAACCAGTATCTAATGCTGCTGCACATAGACTTAGTATGTTGATAAAATATATATTTAGCCCATTTAAAGGACTATTGATTGATTTGGAGGCATGTTCTAATAAGATGCAGATAAAATAAAATCATGATAACCATCATACTGACTATCATGATTGCATAGGATAAAGGTCTTATTAATTAACTAATAACCAAACATAAATTCTGAAATGCAGAATAGCAATTAAGCTCTTGATGGTTCAGTGGTACATAAGTGGTACATGAATTAATATTCTAACAGCTTAATGTTTTCATGTGACATTGTGAAATCAATGTATTCATATTGTTACATATTAAAGTCTGTTAAACATTTATGAATAGTCTCTGTCAGTACCGTGATAGAGAGAATATCAATGTACCAATGATGGTTATATGCGTTTGAGATAAGTCGACTATTAGTCATTAATGACCTCGAAGCTAAGTCCTGCATACTTCTCTAAGCGTGCTAACAGATGCTCACCCATTGCAGATGCTGGTGTCCAAAACCCACCACCAACAGTTTCTTTACTGATATCTTGTGCCAAACACAGTGCTGCTTGAGCTAGCATACGTGAGGTACTGCCGTAGCCAGGGTCTTTATCCCCCGTTACTTTGGTGTTAATAGTCTGTTTTTTTGCGGTTTTTCCAAAAAAGCGAATATCATAATAGCCATTTTTTTGCTCTTCTTCAGACGGACCAGATCCTGATTTGGGCAATACATGTTTAGATAGTAACTCACGGCTCGGGGTGATCATCATAGCGGTGGAAAATCCAAACAAGCCTGCACTCAAGGCGTAGCTCGATAGTTGACCTTTCACACCATCTTGCATCCACATGGCTTCATCGTATTTAAAATCACGTCCATATTCATAACCAAGTAATTGGTTGCTGTGGTGCACAATACGAGTATTAATACTGGCCATCACAAAGGGGGCTAGCCAACGTTTGTGCTCATTATCGTATTCTGGCTTGCTGATGTTATCTTGGCGTACCCGTGGTGCATCTGTGTCATTGTTGAGTAGATAGGGGTTTGCTACCTGCTCACGACGAGCTTTACTCTTTCCTGCTTCTTCAAAGATAGTTGCCATTGATGCAATCGTCCCACCTGATAGGCCGCCTTTTGCGGCTTTTACGCGCATGTGAATGACATGGCAAGTATCACCGAAACTTTCTTCTGCTTTGGTCTGGGTAAAGTAGACGCCCAAGTCTGATGGAATAGAGTCAAAGCCACATGAGTTAATGATACGAGCGCCGCTCTGCTCGGCTGCATCTTGATATTTATCCATCATATCTTTGATAAAAATGGCTTCACCAGTGAGATCGACATAATCGGTACCATTGGCGGTACAAGCCTTAATTAAAGGCTCACCGTATTTGAGATAAGGGCCGACGGTTGAAATAATGACTTGCGTTTGTGTGGTCATGTTATTCAGGCTAGCGTCATCGTTGCTGTTAGCAATAATAATATCTACCTTACTTGTCAGCTCAGATTGTAATTCATTGAGCTTTGTCTCATCACGACCTGCTATTGCCCATGTGATTTGCGTACCATGGTCGTCCTTTTCGTTAGACAAAAAATCTGCTAAATAGTGAGCTGTGATTTTTCCTACAAAACTGGTGGCACCATACAAGACAACTGCATAAGGGCGGTTTTTAATAAAATTATGTTTGGTATTGTTTTTAGTGTCGGTATTGTTATCCATATTGATTGTCCTTAATAGATTTTTGACAAGATATTGTTAAACGAGTTTTTTAGATGAATGGTTTGTTATAAATGACTCAGGGGCTGAACAGACTAAAAAAGTATTCTTCGCCTACTATTTATAACAGATTATAGGATAAAAATAACAATGAAATAACAATGAATAAGGCGTTCTTCACCATCACTACACATAAGCCTTAGAAAAATCTGTAGAAGACGAAAATTCAATACAAAGATTACATAACTTACCGACTTTATTACCAAACTGAACGTCTTTTAAAAATATATCTTGTTAGCCTATAGGTATAAGTATTTGTAATCAATACTAAAAAATAAAACTAATATCAAGCAGAAAGAGAAAAACGTTGCTATATATTATTTGATATCTATTGATAGATACTAGTGGTATGACTTTTACTGTCTGATATTTATTAATAATAATTTAAGGAGAAGATTATGTTTCGCTGGGCTATTATTTTTGCTGTAATCGCGTTGTTGGCAAGTTTTTTAGGCTTTGGTGGTGTCGCTGGACTATCTGCTAATTTGGCATATATTTTCTTAGCGGTTGCTGTTATTCTATTCATCGTCGCGTTCATAAGTCGCAAGATGTGATAATGAGACATAGAAGATTAAATAAAAAATCGTTAAACAAAAAAAGTCCTCATAATATTATGAGGACTTTTTTATGGCTGATTTTTCTGAAGTGTTTATTTTAAAATATTTATCTGAGCACCAACTATGTCACTATGAAAAGTATAAGCATCAAAATTCTAAGCGTATGACTGTCAATTGAATTCGGTTATAAGCTTTTTGGTTGAATAATATACTCCATGCGTTTGGCGAGACGAATATCATGACTGGTGATGCTGTTACTGTCATTGGTTGTTAAACGTACTTCTACAATATTGTATATATTGCGCCATTCTGGGTGGTGCTCAAGTGTTTCTGCATAAAATGCCGCTTGATTCATAAAGCTCATAGCTTCAATAAAATCGCTAAAATGATAGGTTTTCACGATAGCGTTGCCATCGCGTTCCCAACCAGTCAGTTCTTCTAATTGTAGGTCAACTTGTTCTTGAGATAAACTGCTCATATGAATAACCTTTATTGTTATATTATAGCCAGCCCTATATAAGTAAATATAGTGTTAGGCTTGCTCAGTCTATTATTTGACATAGTTTCGCATGCCTTTCTTATATCTAAATTGTTTTGTACCAACTATAAAGTGGTTTTTTAAAAATATTAGTCGCAACATTATGACTACAGCTGCTATCTAACATCATATCTATCACACTTTTTATCCTACCATCAACGGTACTAAAGAAATTTAAGCGGGCTTTATTTTGTAATAATTATAGGGTAGAAAACCCGCCTTTATTTGCTATCTTGCCATACATTTAAAGATAAATACATCGGATTAGATAACAAATTAGCAGGAGGGTGGTGTAGTGTTAATAAGTTTATTTTTGATAGCTGATATATTTTGGAGTTAGGTTAGAGTAAGTCTTGATATTCAGGGTGTTTACTGATGTATGATGATACAAACGAGCATTGAGGTACGACTTCTTTGCCATTCTCACGTGCATAATTAAGCGCGTGCTTGACCAATGCTGATCCGACGCCGCGTCCACCTAGTGCTTGCGGTACGATGGTGTGATCGTAGACTAGCTTATCATCTTGCTCTTGATAACTTATATAGCCAATATGGTCATCGATAGCAGTCTCAAATCGTTTGGCTTCTATATCATGGGTGATATTTATAGGTTGTTCAGCAGTTTGATTGCTCATTGCTACTCTCCGTTATTATAAAATGTCATTTGTTATTAGGTACTATGATTATAAGGCGACCTGATTTTTAAAGTCGATACATATTTTCATTATCTAAGCGATCTAAAGCATGAAGTACATGCAATACACCTTAATGCGTTAAGCATAAAATAAAGCTTGGCGCATGACTGGGGGAAGGTATTTCCCCAACCCACGTATGACAGGAACGTCTTTAGTCTCTTCTTTGACGGCATGAGTCGATGCGGGTGATTGTGATTTTAAATAAGCTTGCCATTCTGCTGTGCTTGGTTTGCTAAAGTGATGGATGCGCCCGATGACTTGTCGAAGTTGACGACCAAAGCGCCCAGTATTATAAGGTAGCTCGTATTTTTGGCATATGGCCTGTATTTTCGGAGCGATGCGAGCATAGTGTCTGGCAGGCATATCAGGAAAAAGATGATGTTCAATCTGATGCGACAAATTTCCCGTCAAGAGGTGAAATAATTTATTACCTGCGATATTGCTAGAGCCAAGAATCTGGCGCACATACCACTCACCCTTGCTTTCATTTTCATCAAGTTCAGTATAAATATGAGCCTGCTCAGTGAAGTGACCACAAAATATCACTGCCCAAGTCCATAAATTACGAGCAATATTGGCCGTGACATTGCCACTCAATGTCGTCATAGCACTACGCCGACCTAATAACAGTCCTGCTGCAGCAGGCAATGAAATATAGTCTTTGCCTACCTGCCTTGCCATTTTGGCAAATAAACCGCGAGATTTGGGCTGCATGATTGCTGCTAGCTGTGGAGACTCAGCATACTCATCAGCACTGATTTGAATATCATGAAAGGCCACTGCCCACTCAAACCCTAACGCCAAAAACATCGTATTAAGTAAATTGTAGCGATCGCTTGGTGTCCAAGGTTGCTCATCCGTCACACGAATTAAGTGATAACCGACATCGTGGTCACGACCAACGATATTGGTAAATGTGTGATGCAAATAATTGTGCGAATGCTGCCATAGTGGGGCAGGGCAAACGATGTCCCAATCAAATTTTTGGCTATTTAGATAAGGGTGTTGCATCCAGTCATATTGCCCATGCATGACATTATGTCCCAGCTCCATATTGTTCAAAATTTTGCTGAAGCTGAGTAAAGAGGTGCCAAGTAGCCAAGTCGCTATCAGGCCACGTTTGGATGGCATACGTCCAGCCGCCGCGAGTAAACCACGTGAGACAATCTCGCTGTAGACCACGGTGGCGTGTACACGTTGAATATAACGTGCATCTTCGCTGCCTAATGAACTCATAATGTCTTTATATAGCGTGTTTAATTCATCAGCCAGTGCGTCACTGCGTGCTTTTGGTAGCTGTGCACCTGTTAATGTTGGATAGAGCTTTTGTTTCGATGGTATATCCGTAGCTGTCGAAAATGCAGATACGGCAGACCGTGCAATGAACATAGGCGGTAATAAACGCATAAAAACTCCTTAACTAAGGCGACTAATATCGGATGAGACAACGAATGTTTAAGAATGCTTGTACATGTTGCATATATCTCAAATATCTAATACCACATCGGTCATAGCGATATTGATGCAGGTTTGAATAGACTCGTAGCCCTCATGGCTGATCTTGCCTGTTTGAATGTTTTTTACCACACCGCTAACTTTATTACAGCGGCATAACTGGCAAATACCCTGCCTACAACCGTTCGCCAGTCTTACGTCTGCATTTTCAGCAGCAATCAGTATGGTCGTGTCACTGCTAAACTGCCTGTGCCGAGACCGTAAATAGACAGTGTGTTCTTCTACAGATACCGTTTTATCGAATGTTTGATAGTCATCTATGTTGAAACCAACTAGAGCATTACCAAAGCTCTCTACTATGATGTTATCACGTAGCTGCTTATTTATAGGGGAGGGTATTTCTGCGGTAGCTTTATATAAGCCAGCTAACAATGCTTGCGATCCACACACAAATATCTGCGTCTCTGCTAATGGCAAATTGAGCGCGCGCAAGCTGTCAGAGCTGAGATATCGTGTGCCAGCCAAATAACTATTGGGGTCTTCTGTATTGATAAAGTGATAGTTAAAATTTGGATAACGATCTTTTAATTGCCGCCAATGTTCTAAAAAAGGTGTCTCTGCCAGTGGCATGCGACTGTAGTACAGCAAGGTAGCCGCATGACCAGCCTCCAGTGCTTGTGTAATAAGTCCCAACATCGGAGTAATGCCACTGCCGCCGGCTATGAATAATAAGGGTAATGACGTCGGTAAAGTTTGCTGATGTTTAGTTGGCGGTGTATCAATTTTTGACTGTACATTGAGTTTTGACTGTGTGAGCGTAAACTCGCCACTTGGTAAACCACTATCGAATATCGTACCGAGTTCGGCTTGCTGTGTTAGATAATTAGATACCAATCCTTGAGGTTTGATGGCAATAGTAATGATATGTGACTGTTTATTCTTAGTATTGTCGATGCCAGAATATAAATATAACGGTTGCTTCGGTAACCCAACCA
Source organism: Psychrobacter sp. AOP7-B1-24 (assembly GCF_052376215.1). Classification (NCBI taxonomy): domain Bacteria; kingdom Pseudomonadati; phylum Pseudomonadota; class Gammaproteobacteria; order Moraxellales; family Moraxellaceae; genus Psychrobacter; species Psychrobacter sp. AOP7-B1-24. The sequence goes on along the minus strand of NZ_JBQSVL010000001.1, from coordinate 26,414 downwards.
ATGAGTAATGACGCTGATGATGAACGCCATTGATAATGACCGTTAAGCCAATGTATTGACCACCATGCCAGCCATTCTGTCGATCAAATACTTGTCGATTAAAGGCATAGTTGCCTTCGAAATGTAAAGCAATTAAGTCATGATTGAGTACTTGCCGTGCAATCAGTCGCAACTTAGGCTGGGTCCATGACCAAAATGGATTCACGTGTGAGCCAACAAAGTCAATAAACGCACGTTGGATAATTTCAGGGCGATAGCCAATAGCCATAAACACGTTACCTTTTTTGATGCTTTGATGCTTTCTGAGTGAGTGCTGTTTAAACTATGTCAGACCATCTTGTTAAGATAATCTAATATTTTAAAGGTTATTGATTAATTTTTCGTAAGATTTGATACTGCTTTTTGTGGTCTTTATAAAACAGTTATGAATCAAAATGTTAAACAAGACAATTCGACAGTCCATTTCATTTCTGCTTTTTGTTGGAAAGCGTCATACTCAGTGACAAAAGCAGTAAAACAAACGCTAAAACAATCTGTTGGCTTGCAGGGTATGCGCCACAATGCGATAATGACTTATAATGTGTAACCCTGATTTTGAGGTATGGCGTGCTTGGCATCATTGCTAAGTATGATTTGCTAGCCTCTTCTATGCAGTCTATCGGAGTGTGAATGGCTCAATATATCTACACGATGAACAACGTGTCAAAACTTGTTCCCCCTAAGCGTGAAATTCTAAAAAATATCAACCTATCATTTTTCCCAGGTGCCAAAATTGGTGTATTGGGTATCAATGGTTCAGGTAAATCAACCTTACTGCGCATTATGGCAGGCGTGGATACTGAATTTAGTGGCGAAGCACGCGCGCAAGCAGGTACCAAAGTCGGTTATTTGCCGCAGGAACCACAGCTTGATGACAGTAAAGATGTACGCGGTAACGTTGAAGATGGTATGCGTGAAGCGCTAGATGCGCTGGCACGTTTAGATGCTATTTATGCTGAATATGCCGAGCCTGATGCTGACTTTGATAAGTTGGCTGAAGAACAAGGCAAGATGGAAGACATTATCCAATCTTGGGATGCGCATAATCTAAACACCCAATTGGAAAAAGCGGCTGATGCATTGCGTCTGCCACCATGGGATGCTGATGTCAGCAAGCTATCTGGTGGTGAAAAACGCCGTGTGGCATTGTGTCGTCTGTTATTGTCTCGTCCTGATATGCTGTTACTTGATGAACCGACCAACCATTTGGATGCCGAATCAGTTGCATGGCTTGAGCAGTTCTTGCAAAACTACAGCGGTACTATCGTTGCCATTACGCATGATAGGTATTTCTTAGACAATGTGGCGCAGTGGATATTAGAGCTTGACCGTGGCCACGGCTATCCGTATGAAGGCAACTATACTGAGTGGCTAGAGCAAAAGAACACGCGTCTAGAGCAACAGAATAAGCAAGAAGAGTCATTTGCTAAAGCGCTGAAAAAAGAGCTTGAGTGGATTCGAAAAAACCAAAAAGGTCAACAAGCCAAGTCTAAATCTCGTGTCCAGCGTTTTGAAGAGTTGAACTCAACAGAGTTCCAAAAACGTAATGAGACCTCTGAGATTTATATTCCGCCTGGTCCACGTTTGGGTAATAAAGTTATCGAAGTTAATGATATCTCCAAGTCATTTGGCGATCGTTTGCTTTATGAAAACCTAAGCTTTAATGTACCAGCTGGCGCAATCGTAGGTATTATTGGCCCTAACGGTGCAGGTAAAACCACGCTATTTAATATGATTACCGAGCGCGATACCCCAGATACTGGTTCAGTTGATTTGGGTGAAAGTGTTAAAGTTGCCTATGTCGGTCAGGTACGTGACCGCTTAGACGACAACAAAACTGTTTGGGAAGAAGTTTCTGACGGCCTCGATATCATTACCGTTGGTGACTACACCACACCAAGTCGTGCCTATATCGGTCGCTTTAATTTTAAAGGCTCAGATCAGCAAAAACACGTGGGTCAATTATCAGGTGGTGAGCGTAACCGTCTGCAATTGGCGAAAACGCTAAAGCAAGGCGCAAACGTATTGCTGCTCGATGAACCATCAAACGATTTGGATATCGAAACCTTACGTGCACTAGAGGATGCGGTTCAAGTATTCCCAGGTACAGTAATGGTCGTATCGCATGATCGCTGGTTCCTTGATCGTATTGCTACTCATATATTGGCATTCGAAGAAGAAGGCCCAGTTTGGTTCGATGGTAACTACACTGAGTTTGAAGCCTATCGCAAAAAGACGATGGGTGATGATGCCAGTCCGAAGCGTGCTAAATATAAGAAGATTTCGACTTAGAGTAAATTCAACGAAAAACCACGAATAATACATTATTGTTGCAAAAAAAAGGCATAACTTAGGTTATGCCTTTTTTGTTGTTTAAGAGATAAATCATGGAAAAAATACTCGATATTTTAAGTCTGGCATCTATGTTTGCAATGATAGTATTGCCTATCGTGATGGTTTATAAACATCAGTTTTCGCAGAAATCTCGTCTGGCTTCTTGGCAAGTATTTGTTATTGGTATAGTCGTGGTTTGGTTGTTGGTTCAAGTCGGTGTTTATTTTACCGATACCTATCTACAAGCTGAGCTTGATGCCTTTGATTTAGATGGAAACGGCTTTTTTACGTCGGATGAAAGGAGTGAGGCACAGCATCAGGCTATGATGAGGATGACTTCAGATACAGGTAGGGCGTTGGCACCTGTTACTGGTGCCATATTTGCCTTTGGCTACATGTCGATGCTTATCCTATTTTTTAAGTTGCTAGGTATTTTCATAAAAAAAGAGCCAAGCATAGAAGCTTGACTCTTTTTATGATGATCGCAAAACCTAACGCTTACGGCCAAATTTACGCTGCTTTTTATTACTAATTTCAGTAATAGCATGGGTGATTTCGGCATCGTCTAAGCTGGCGACCTGTTGCAAAATTTTCATCATATCAGGCGTCAGCACGTATTTAGCATGATGAGCGATGTCATGGATACGTTGATCAAAAGTAAGCACGCCTGTTTCACTGTCTTTTTGTAGATAGTCGAGTCGCGTTAGTGCACTGATGAAGCTGGTGAACAAGGCACGATCAAAGAAATCAGGAATGTCATCGGCATATAGCACCGACAGACGCTGTCCAAGTAGATGGCACAAGTCTACAACTTCATTTTCGGTTAGATTACCCGAGCCTTGCTGGGCGAGTAGAGCAAGGGTCATAAAGTAACGCTCAAGACTCTGTCCAACGGGCGTTGCAAGTGCTTGCAGTTGTTGGTAGTGCTTGCTATTCGACTCAGGAACACTGAGTATGTCGTCACCGAGTTCTACAATTAGCCCATGAGAGAGTAAATTATCGACTTTTTTGTCGAGCGTATCGGCTAAGCTATGTGCTGGATAGTACAAAAACAGTTCGGTCTGTAAGAATGGATATAACTGCTCAGCGATACTGTCTAAACGGCTGCGTTTGATACGGCCATTGCGAGCCACTAATGCAGATAAGAAAGACAGTAAAATAAACACATGCAAGATATTATTACGGAAATAACTGAGCAGTGCCGCTTGCTTGCCTGCGACCTGAATGATATCACCTAGGATATGCGGGATTCGTTCGATAAGCTTGAGCTTAATACCGTAATCGATGATTTGCTGCGGAGTCATGTCGGTAACTACGGTATCATCTGAGTAAGCCAGTTGTTGAGCCAAACCTTGATAGAGCGCAATTTGCTCTCGGCAGCTATTTTCATCTAGAGCTGCTTTAGGTGCCGATAGTAGCACTAACGATAACAGTGATACGGGAGTCACCACCGCTGCTTTATTAATATGCTGCATGATTTTTACACCGATGTTATCGACCATAGCGCTGGCCTTGTCATCCATAGGTGTATCCGTGCGATCTGCCGGTAAGCTATTGGCTGTCACATCGAATTTTTTCATAAACTCGGTGAGGTGTAGTGGCGTACCAAAGCTTAAGTGTACGTTGCCAAAAATACGCTCAATTTTACGACCCGCTTTGATTAACCCAATCAAAGATTCAGACTCTTTTGGCTTACCTTTCAGCTCACCAATATAAGTGCCGCCTTCCATAATGCGCTCGTAGCCAATATAGGTGGGAATAAAGACCACAGGCTTATTGGTTTGGCGCAATTGGCTATGTACGGTCATGGCCAGCATACCCATCTTCGGTGGCAGTAGTCGACCGGAACGTGAGCGGCCACCTTCAATAAAGTATTCGATGGGCGTATTTCGAGTGATTAATGTGTGCATATATTCACGTAATACAGAGGTGTATAACGCATTGCCACGGAAACTACGACGAATAAAGAAGGCCACTGCACCGCGTAGCATCGGCCCTAATACTGGCACGTCCAGGTTATCACCTGCCGCCACATAAGGAATACTTAATCCGCGTTTATAAATCACATAAGACAGCAACATATAGTCGATATGACTACGATGAGACGGCACATAAATAATTTCATAATCGGTGGCCAATTCGCGCACTCGCTCAAAATGATGCACATCTACGCCATCATACAACTGCGTCCACAACCAGGTTAAAAAGCGATCAAAGACACGAATAATAGGGTAAGAGTAGTCATTGACCATCTCATTGGCATAGCCTTTTGCCACGCTTCGAGCTTCGCGGGTCGTTGTGCCTGTTTCTGCAGCTTCTGTCTCTATTGCATGCTTGATAGCGGGTGAATATACCAGTTTATCTACCAAGTTACGGCGGTCTGACAAATCAGGACCAAGCATGCTGGCACGTTGTTTGTCTAAATAAATCGACAGCTGTTGCTGCAATATACGAATCAGTTCGCGATTACTATCAGCGGTTTCCACTAGCGCATAATTTGGTGCTTTGTTAGTCTGTTCTACACCATTATCATTGTCTGGGTGGCTATCTTTTAAATCAGCCGCTAGAGAATCAAAAATAGCAGGCCCTTCTATATTGCCTGTGAGGCTGTCATTGATGAAGGTACGCAAATTTTGTGGTGGGTGAAATTGCACAAAGGTATCGCGTCCCATTACGCCAATATTAAATAACTGTTTGGTGATACTAGGATCTTGCCAGTTATCGGCGGTCAGTAGCTTAAATAGGGAGTCTTCTTTTTCTGGTGCACGTCCCCATAGGATAGATACTGGTATCAAACGCACTTTGAGATCTGGATATTGTAGTACAGCAGATACGAGACGTGATAGGCGCGGTGACAACTGACTGTCTTTAGCATTTGGATGGTTTAAAAAGATAATGGCTGCATTTTCTTTAATATTATGAGCAGTATCCTCTACGCCAACTAATGCTGGTGGCAAATTGTACTCTTGTGTCTGTAAGTCAATCAAAATACTATTGGAGCGTGAATACTCTTGCAGTACGTAAAAACTGATCGTCTGATCGTCAGCATCAAACTCCGGTAACTCACCTAATAGCTTAGGTTTGACAGCCACATCGAGCATTTGACCGGACAGCTTGCGATATAGTTGATTGATTGGCGCACTCGAATAAGGGCTAGTGGTGCTTGGGTTGGCAGCAGTAGTAGCCGCTTTGTCATTTGTGGCTGGCGCTTTGACAATCCGTTTTTTTAGAAACTTATTCTTTACGAAACTGGGTATCATAATGGGTATCAAAAGTAGTTAAATATATTGTGCTTATAATGCCATAAAAGCCATCAAAGCGATATATACTGCTAATATTAGTATTGAGGGATTACCCATTTGTGAGCTAAAATTTGTTTTATACACCTTCCAATGGTTTTAATAGGGTCTGTTCTCAATTCAAACGATGGTCATCTAACTGGACTAAAAATGGCCAAGCATCGTTAAATAGTTGGTCAATATCCCGATATAATCTGTGCTATTTTTCTAGTTTGATGGTAGTTGATCTCACTTTTATCACCATTTTTAAAATGAAGACACGTCCTAGAGTATGTCCTCAATGGCATTGTTATTTACTTATTTATTTCACTCAAACACCTTAAATCACTATGACTCCAGCTATCAATCTTGCCAAACAGCGAAATCTTGACTATCAATTGTACGAATATATTCATGACAGTAATGCGCCTTCCTTTGGTTTAGAAGCTGCAGAAAAGCTCGGAGTGGATGTCACACAAGTTTTTAAAACTTTGGTCGTCATGACAGAGTCGGGTACATTGGCTGTTGCTATCTTGCCAGTTCATAAAACGCTGAATTTTAAGAAAATGGCGAAAGCCTTATCTGCTAATAAAGTGCTATCGTGCAAAAAAGTGCAAATGGCAGAGCCAAAACAAGTGGAGCGCAGTACTGGTTATGTGTTGGGCGGTGTTAGCCCATTAGGTCAAAAGAAACGCTTAGCGACTATCATCGATAGCTCAGCAGAGTCTCAACCTACGATTTATGTCAGTGCTGGTCGCCGAGGATTAGAGATTGAGTTACCACCTTTACAGTTGGCTAGCACGCTTAAGGCACATTTTAGTAACATTATTGATGATTAGATTGTTGACTAGATTGCTGATGACTAAAAAGTATTGTCGCTGATATCAAATACGTTTATTCTTTTATAATAATTTTACTTTTACTCATGTTTTATAAGGATATACTCATGCCACACTTAACCTTGCAAGCGACTCCTAATGTCACTATCCCTCATGAAGAGTCATTGCTTAAGTCTCTAAATCAAGCACTATGGAATAGTGGACATTTTGGTAAGCCAACGGATATCAAAGCACGCATCGTACCTCTTGAGACATTTTTGGTTGGCGTAGAAGATGATGAACAGGTGAATGGATTTGTCTATGCTAATTTTAAATTGATGGCAGGCCGTGATATGACCATACGTAATGAGTTGTCTGAGATATTAATGACGACATTAGAAGCAGAGCTGGCAACAGCACAATCAGATCGTACCTCTCTACAAATATGTGTTGAGGTTGTAGAGTTAAGTGCAGTGTATAAGAAAAAAGTTTTAGGCAGCTAAGGTCAGAACGATTGAGCCAAATATCTCAATGAATATCTGTTACGTACAAAAAAGCGCCTATATTTAGGCGCTTTTTTATGCATCGTTGATTAGTTTTTTAATCCTAGTCTAGGAAAGCAAAGTTTTCGATATCCATTGACGTCATGCTTTCACTTGGTGCGACCATTGATTCAGCATGACCTGAGGTACGTGGCAACAGCTTATCAAAGTAGAATTCCGCAGTCTGGATTTTTGCTTTGTAGAATTCTGGCGCTTCAGTACCACCGTTTTCAAGCTTGTCGTAAGCAACCGCCGCCATACGTGCCCAATGATAACCCATCATCACATAGCCTGAGTACATTAAGAAATCCTCTGAAGCAGCAGAGATAATTTCACGATCTTTACGTGCCATTAGCATCAAACGTACTGTTAAAGTATTCCACTCAGCACACAGCTTAGTCAGTGCCCATACAAACTTGCGCATGTCTTTATCAAGCGCATACTCGCCACACCATTTCATGATACTTGAGGTGTAGTCGCGAATGATCTTACCTTTAGACTGTAAGATGACTTTACGACCTAACAAATCTAATGCTTGAATGCCAGTGGTGCCTTCGTACATGGTCGCGATACGGGCATCACGAGCAATCAGCTCCATACCCCATTCTTTAATATAACCATGGCCACCGTATACTTGCTGGCCGTGTTTGGCAGCTTCGATACCTAGCTCGGTTAAGAAGCCTTTTAAAATAGGGGTGTAGAAACCTAATTTGTCATCCCACTTTTCAAACTCTTCGTCATTGCCGTTGGCGATACCTTGTGCCATTTTGTCCGCATAGCGCGCTGAGTGATAAATCATCGAGCGACCACCTTCAGCAAAGGCTTTTTGGGTCAGTAGCATACGACGTACGTCAGCATGATGGATGATGGCATCCGCTACTTTTTTAGGTTCTTTAGTGCCAGATAGCGTACGCATAGAACGACGGTCTTTTGCATACGGTAGTGCATTTTGGAATGACAATTCTGTATGCGCCAAACCTTGGATACCAGTACCGATACGTGCGGTGTTCATAAAGGTAAACATGGCTTTTAAGCCTTTGTTTGGTTCACCAATTAGGTAACCGACTGCGTCATCAAAGTTCAATACACAAGTCGCTGATGAGCTAATACCCATTTTGTGCTCGATAGAACCACAAGTGACGCCATTACGTTCGCCTATTTCGCCATCAGTATTTGGCAAAAATTTCGGTACGATAAATAGCGAGATACCACGTGTGCCTTCTGGTGCATTTGGTAGGCGAGCCAATACGATATGTACGATGTTTTCCGTTAGGTCATGTTCACCGCTTGAGATGAAAATTTTGGTACCGCTAAGTTTGTAAGAGCCATCATCTTGTGGAATGGCTTTTGATTTGACTTGTCCCAAATCTGTTCCACATTGTGGTTCAGTCAAGCACATAGTACCAGCCCAAGAGCCTTCAACCAGTTTGTGCAAGTAAGTTTCTTTTTGCTCATCTGTACCATATTGCAAAATGGTATTGATACAACCTGTTGATAAACCAGGATACATTGCCCAAGGCCAGTTAGCCGTACCGATGATTTCTGCTTTGATTAGGTTGATAGACATAGGTAAGTTCATGCCACCAAACTCTTCAGGGTACGAAATACCTTGCCAACCGCCTTCGACAAACTGATCATAGGCTTCTTTGAAGCCTTTAGGCGTGGTGACTTCACCATTGTCAAAATGACAGCCTTCTGCATCAGCTGGCTGATAGATCGGAGCGAGGACGTTTTCAGCGAAATCAGCCATGCCTTGCAAAATCATATCAACTGTTTCAGAGTCTGCGTTCTCACCGTTATCCAAGTCTTTATAATGGGTTTGAAAGTCAAAAACATCATTGATCAAAAACTTGATATCACGTAGAGGTGCTTTATAAGTTAACATAATCATTCTCTTTGGTTGTTCGCTAACATAGACTGTTGGCTTGGCATATAAGCCACGGTTTATATCAACGATTATTTAGTTATTTTAGTAAAGGTAGGTAGTATCAGTGATTGTCGGTAAAATCTATAAAGAACAGCTCATCCACTTTGATTGCCGTTAAGGTGTCTTAGCTAAAATGTTTGTTGTGGCACTGATATCAGTATAAGTCTTCTATAGCCACAAATATATAACTAATAACTAATATTCATGTATTTTAAGTTAAATTAAAAAAATTAGTTGTGTTTAAAATGTCACTTTTTATTAAGACTTATGACTGAGTGTATATTTATCACAAATAAAATCGTAGTAGAAAAATGTCATTCATTGTACTTATGGCATAAGGAAAGACAGTTATGAGTGCATTTATGCACAAGAAAAATCAAGTATCGTGGCTGACCAGATTATTGACTCGCATAAAGATGTTAATGAAAGGTGAGCTAGGACACTTACTCACTGTTAACCGTAGTCAAAGACCGTGGCACATGCCCATTATCGCGGCAATTGCGATTAGTTTCCCAGTATTTACTGGGGCGTATTTTGATGCTTTGTCTGCAGGTATCAAAGCATCGCTAGGTGCAATGATTATCTTGAACTTACCATTATCAGGTGCACTACCATATCGGTTGGTTACAGTCATGGCTTGGGGCTTTGCTATGGCACTCAGTTTTGCATTAGGTTTGATTGCTCAGCAGTTGCCTTGGCTTCGGTTGCCAGTATTTGCTCTGATCGCGTTTTGTGTTGTGATGTTGGGTCGTTATTATCGGCAGCCACCACCTGCAGGTCTATTTATGATGATGGCAGGAGCGATAGCATTATTTATAACGGTACCGCTAACACAAGTATTATCTGCGATTGGGCTAGTGATGTTAGGCAGTGGCTTTTCGATGTTACTCGCCCTGTTATATACGCTGTTTTTATTAATATCGCGGCCTGTTCTGCCTGCTCCTGTCTATCGATATGAGGCAGATACCATTGGTGACAGCCTAATTGTAGCGGGCTTTGTTAGCTTGACATTGGCCATCGCTGTACTGTTTGAGATGCCTTACCCGTATTGGGCGGCGATGAGTTGTTTTATCATTATTCAAGGCATGCAGCTACGAACGATGTGGATTAAACAGTTGCATCGGCTATTAGGCACTGTAGCGGGGATGGCTGTCGCTGGTTGGATGTTGTCATGGGGGCTGTCGATATGGGGTGTGGCTATATCTATACTAGTCATGATGTTGTTGATTGAGTCATTGGTCGATAGGCATTATGGCATGGCTGTGATATTTATCACGCCGCTGACGATATTTATCGCAGAGTATGGCAGCATGACGGCGACACCACTTGTTGCTGAGGCAATCATACAAGCACGTATACTCGATACAGCACTCGGCTGTGCAGTTGGTCTGAGTGGTGGATTGGCCATTCATTCGGAGAGACTGCGTATACCGTTACGCCGCTTAGAAAATTGGCTACTGGGACATTTTAGCTAGAGCGTGTTTTCAGTTCACTCACCATATAAATAGGCTGAAAATGGCTAAGTCCTGTCAAGCATCACCAAGTAGCACAATAACATCTCGATATTATCTGTGCTATTCCTTATAACATCTCGATATTATCTGTGCTATTCCTTTTGTTTAACGGCTTTTTATCTTATGCCTATCATTACTTTCAAAATGAAGACTCGGGCTATAGTCGATACGCAATAAAAAAGGTACAGTATCTAATAACGCGAAACTGGTATAAATTTTTCTGGCGTGCTGCGCCTACGCAGACAGAGGCTGCAAAAAATTCATCCCAATCTCGCTGTGTCTGTTGTATATTGGACTGACTATAGATTGCTTATCGGTTGATCAATGCGTCAGTCGCTGTTGCCACATCAATGTTGTAACCCGTCCAACGCTCAAAGCTCAAGGCTGCTTGTCCGATAAGCATGCCATAACCATCAGAAGTCTGCGCACCACGCGTGACAAAGTGCTGCAAAAACGGTAACGTGCGACCATACATCATGTCATAAGCATAATGGCAGTCTAAATCATCATTCAATGGCAATGTATCGCCTGACAGTCCAATAGATGTGGCATTAATAATGATATCAAACTGTCCAGTTAATTCACTAGTTGCACAGGTTTCGATACTGTGTTTATCGATCGTCTCACTAGATTCGCTTAGCCCAGTGACCAAATTGACAGCCTTGCTCACAGTACGATTGGCAATGGTCAGGGATGAAATACCTGCCTGAATCAGCGGTAGTACGACACCGCGGGCTGCACCGCCTGCACCAATGAGTGCCACACGCGCGCCTGTAAGCGGCCAGTCCAAGCTTGTAATGTGATTGACCAACCCTTGACCATCGGTATTATCACCATAGATTGCTTCTGCGATGGGTGTGCCGCTGTCTAGCAGTGTTTGGTTCAATGATAGCGTATTAGCTGCCCCTGCAACTTTGGCATGTTCAGACAAACCACCACGTGCTAAGCAGCAGTTATAAGCAACTTGTTTAAAGGGTACTGTCACATTGGCACCGACACCGCCGCCCTGAAAAAATGCTTCAATCACCGCCATAAAACTGGCAGCATCGTCAGGACAGTATTGGCGCTGGTAGCTAATATCAATACCTGCTTGTTCTGAAAACAGGGTATGGATTTCAGGAGATTTACTGTGAGCAATAGGATTGCCAATAACGATAAAATGCTGAGTCATAAAAGGTCCGCTGGCTATAAAAGGTCAAAACTCTTAGTTAGAGCTTATCAGAAAGTCGTTGAATCGCTATCATCATAAGGGATAACGTGATGTTTGACAAACCAAGGCGTTCGTGAATAAATACGTGGAGTGATAGCGTTTTTTGACCTGTTAGATAATTAACAAATCTGTACCTTCTAGGATTGTTATCCGTAACGTAAAGGGTGGTCAAGTGTTAAGCAGTTGGGTACACTATGTAACATAAAAATGTGATATCAAGGTGTTCAACACGCCCTATTAAGTGATAAAAAATTGACTTTGGATGTTCAGTAAATCCAAGAAAGTCATCAGAAAACTTATTTATAAACAACCTTATTCATTAACAGCGGCATATCTGCTAGCTCGTTAATATTATTTTGAGATAAATCTAAAAGTGTGAGTAAATTGCCCATGTGGAATAATAGCCTACAGACCTTTTTGGTCGGTACGATAATGGCAGTTGGTGTGTCGTTGAGTGGCTGTAATAGCAGCACAGATGATGTCCAAGATAAAGCAGGCGTCGATGCGGAAGTTAGTGAGCAGACCGTCGCGGAAACTACATCAGCAGAGGACAATACCGCAACGAATACTGACGTAGAGGGTGCAGCTGTTCAGCCAGGCAGACAAGTGCAATATGATATCTCAGCATGGGGTAGCGAAAATGTAGAATCACTCAATGTTGATGACTTAGAGGGTATCCAAGCGACTTTTGGTAAAGTGGTGAGTACCGATGAAAACAGCTTGGACTATGCCAGTAATCCGGCTGCCAAATATCGTTTTATGGATACCGATGCGCCTTACTTAGATATTATTGATTCTGAAAAATATCTCGAGCTTGGTTGGTATTTTGCCAACCCTGCCGACTCCGATGAAGAAAAAGAGCTGAGCCAAGAGCATGCTGAAAAAGCCTATAAGCTCGCGCGTCAACTGATGGGTGATGAAGGCGGTAAGTTGGTGTCTGATATGCTCAATGTGCAAATCATTAAAAATAAAACGATCGGTGGTCAGAAGGTAGAATTGGCAAAGTGCGAGTTCTACAGTTGTATGTTAGTCATTAACAAAGCTGAGGCCCCAACCGATGATAGCTAAGACGATGATTAAACCGTGACAGCTCATTCCTCGCCGACTGGCTGGTTATGTTTGCACTCTGCAGAGAATACCTCTGATACCTCAGCAGTCAGTATGTCACTGGATAGTCGTGGATTGGCGTACGGCGATGGGTTTTTTACCACCATGGGTGTCATCGACGGGCAGATACTGTGGTTAGATTATCACCATCAGCGCCTTACCTCTCATAGCAAGGCATTACATATTGAGCTAGACAGCGACTTACTGTTAAATGAGTTACAGACGCATGCTCAGCAGCTACAGCAAGGTATGCTCAAGCTGATTGTCACGCGCAGCACGCAAGATGTCCGTGGTTATGGCTATATGCCAAGTACATCTGGTAGTGCTTGTGAGGTGTGGCTCAAATCCTCTGCGATGAGGGTGGATACGGCGGAGCAATTGCGTCTACCAGATGATCGCTTAATTCCCCTACAACCTATTAGCACTGCGGTTTGCCTGTCGTCGCAGATTTCTTGTCTACCGCCGTCACTGGCAGGACTCAAAACACTCAATCGCTTAGATAACGTGCTGGCGAGTGGTGAGTTGCAAGATATCAGAGCTCAAATACCAAAATGCAATACTGAAAAAAGCATCGGCGAGGGTCTGCTGCGTGATATGCGCGGGCAGTGGGTAGAAGGTACAATGAGCAACGTGTTTTATCAGCTGTTGGACACAGCGTCATCGAACTCTAAAAACTTTGCTAAGGGTAATCAGGATAGTCAAAATTATTTAACCGCTGGTCAATGGTATACGCCATCTATGGCGCAATCGGGTGTCGATGGTGTCATGCGTCAAGTCATTATTGATGCGTTATCAAGGACACAATATCCAGTCGTGATAAGGTCGCTACAAGATGAAGATTTGCCTAAATTAACGCAGTTGTTTTTTTGCAATGCACTGCGTGGTATTGTGCCAATGAGCAGTTTGACGTTGTTGTCGGGTGATATTGTGGGGTTTAAATAACTGTCACATATCAGCCAAATAAAACAATCTACTCTCTCCCAAAAATATTAAATTTAGTATCGATAAAATCATCGGGATATAAAACGATGTCTTCGTTTCGATATATTTCTCGCGCTTTTAGTAGGGCCGTTTCACTATCTTCTGCAACCACTTCCACGATATTACTTAGTGTTTCGACAATCTCTATTTGAAATTTTTGCGCTGCTGTCTCATCTTTTTTCATCGTATTCACTTCCATTTCTCACAAATCACATCACTACAGTCATTCATGTCCACTAGACTAGCAAAAGCGCTCAAAAGAAGTGATCGTCTTTTGTTACGTGGACTTGTGTCTTAGAGCAAATCGATCAATGATCCTTTTTTTTAAAGGATAAAATCGCATGCACTCAGTCTATGAAGATAAACGAATTCCGCTACAAATCCGTCGTTTGATGATTTTTGATGAAATTTGCCAACTGGCTAGAAGTAAGCCTGATGAAATTGTGCATTTATCGCCTTATACTCAATTATCATTTGGTGTGATGTATTTACTAGACTTTAAAAGGTTTGTAGCCTTTGGCGGTATGTTCGAGTATGCGTACACGCGAGAGGAGGTTATTGAGCAGCGTATTTCTGTCACTCCTAATGATGAGCTAGTGATGTGTGCATTGACGGTCAACTTAAAAGCTTTTACCAAACCTACTCGCAATGCAGTTCAGCTTTTATGGCAGTGGAATGATTATGTGAAAAATAGAATGCACGCTTATGTTGATTATCGTGAAGAGCATTTTTTCAAAATTAATGATGAGATTGATTGGGAGTATCCAGCGCATAAGTTTCATCAGCGCCTTGTTGCTACTGCAAGACTACCACTATGGGATGATAGAGATGAGCTAATTGCCGATGTATACCGTGATAAAAAAGGAAAGCCAAGACCTGAGCGCTACAACGAGAAGCGGTTAGTATAGCTTTCGATAATGACCACGGCTCCCAAATTCAATAATGCCTTTATCGCGTAACATTTGTAATTGTTGACGGATTTTATCTGGAATGTGGTTGTTTTCGGGATGTTTAAGTTTTAACTCGTCAGCAAAACCATAAACTTGTTTTAGCGAAAAATCCGTATCGAGTCTATCGATACACTGCCAGATATCGAGTGTCCAACCACGAGAAGCAGTAGATTGCTCACGTAAAAATAAGGTCTTTTGAAATTGCTGGGTGACATCATCGCGTGATATGACCTGCTGGTCTTTGACCAAAAATACTTTGCCTGATTCTGGTACTTGGCGTAAGTCGATATTACAGCCGACCCAACCTGCACGCTTGGCAGTCGCTGATAATGGCTTACGCTTGATAATAATATTAGGCTTAAAAAATTGCTTAGGAATAATCAAAAAGTTATTCACGGTAAGCTCTTTTGAGTATGTCAGGAAGAAAAAATTGGGATTGTCTTCACTATTGATGCGTTCAATCATTGTTTTATAAGCACCATCATTAATAATGTTACTTAATTTAGATTTTTTACTTTTTAGCTCATATTGCTCGCTACAATGTGAGCAATAAAAATCAGCAACAGGTTTACCATTCGTAAATTCTGATAATGGTTGGGTGTTGCAGTTAGGGCAGTAGCTATTGGTTGCGACCCAGTTTTCACTTAATACTCGAATTATCTGGCTAGGTGATTTATAGTTTTTGGCAAGACTTTTATTGAAATGTAGATTCATAAGATGTTTTCATTATTAGTAGATAAGCTAAAAATACCGAAAAAGCGTCTGAGTATTAAGCCATATAAATGGACATCAGTAGCAAGATAATTGATAAGCTAAGCAAATACCATTGAAAATCGAACGGTTCAGTGCTAAATTCTAGCAAACTTCTGCCCCGCGAGTTGCCATGAGCAAGCCCACACCTGAAACACCTCCTGAACATCCTAATGAGTCGCCATCAAATAAGCAAGATAGACTCATTGAGGAGCCTATCGACACCACATTGTCGGATACCCAACCAGTCGATGATGAAGAGCAAGAGCAGCCTGCGACAGGAGACGATAAGCCTGCGACCAATGTCTCGCTTATCAGTGGAGAGAGTAAGCCGCGTACCTATAAAGTGGACAATCAGTCGTTCTTCATGCAGCGTGGCTATCAGGTATTGCTCGTACTTGGACTGATTGCCGCATTTTTCCTAGTAATGGTCTATCAGACATTGTTTGGTCGTATCGAGCAACCAGCGCAGAAGGTTACGATTGAGCAGGGTCAGACGTATTATGGTTTACTGCCGCAGTGGCAACAGCAGATTCCGCTGTTTTCGGTGAGCGTGGCCAAGATGTATGTCAAATCGCAAGTCGATGCGCCATTACATGCCGGTATTTATCAACTACCAGAAAACCCGACCATGGCTGAAGCCTTGCAAGTACTAGCACAGGGGGCAGATGCAGCGATGGTAAAAGTGCAAATCATCGAAGGCAAAACCTCTCAAGACTTGTATCAAACATTGCGTGATACTAATGGCATCACAAAAGAAGTGCTAATCGATGGTAGCGACAATGCCAGTATTGCTAAATCGTTAGATTTGGGTGCTATATTGCCTGATGACGTCATTAACAGCAGTGACCCCATCGTCAACTATAATCTTGAAGGTTGGTTTGCCCCTGACACTTATTACTATGGCGAAGATACGAGTGACAAACAGGTATTGCTCGACTTGTACAAGCGCCAGCAGCAAGCGTTGACAGAGGCATGGGAAAACCGTGCGCCAGACTTGCCGTATAAGACACCTTATGAGGCGCTGATAATGGCATCTATTATCGAAAAGGAAACCAGTGTGGCAGACGAACGTCCTTTGGTTGCAGCAGTATTCAGAAACCGTCTGAATCAAAGCATGCGCATGCAAACTGATCCGACCATTATCTATGGTATGGGCAGCCGTTATGACGGCAATATTCGTCGTAAGGATATCAATGAAAAAACGTCTTATAATACATATCAAATTGATGGCTTGCCACCAACCCCAATCGCACTGCCATCTGCGGCCTCCATCGAGGCAACTTTGCATCCAGCAGACAGCGAGGCATTATATTTTGTAGCGACGGGTAATGGTGGTCACAAGTTTACCAACAGCTTGGCTGAGCATAACCAAGCGGTAAAAGACTATCTAAAAGTCATGCGTGAAAAGAAAGCACAAGCAGCATCACAGTAGCCGTCTATAAAATCAGCACCTCTATAGCTTCTTAAAAACCTATCATTTACTGAGCGTTGTGTAATTACCTATATAGTCGGTTCAATATAATTTGGATACAAGGAAGCCGAGTGAAAGTACTACGAATAGTAGGCTAAATGAGACTGACACCGTATCCAGTTTATAGAGGATGGATTATATAACTATATAACGCTCATCAATGACATAAGGTCATACCATGTCAGCATCGATACAAGAGCATTTATCTCAAACAACCGCACCTAAAGAAACCCATGACATCATGTCCAATCAAGGGCGTTTTATCAGCTTTGAAGGCACAGAAGGCGTGGGGAAAACCACCGCTATTGAGAAACTGTGCTCACGCCTACAGGACCATGGCATCGATTATCTGCGTACCCGTGAGCCGGGTGGAAGTCCGTTTGCAGAGCGTCTGCGTGCCGTATTGTTAGATCCTACGACTGATATAGATGATGATACTGAGCTGTTGCTATTATTTGCCGCACGTTGTGACCATATGCAGAAAGTAATTTTGCCAGCACTACAACGCGGCACATGGGTGATATGCGACCGTTTTACTGATTCAAGTATTGCCTATCAAGGATTTGGTCGAGCGCATGGTGATGTAGCGGTACGAGCTAAGATTGATGCGCTTATTGAGCAGTTTGTGCCGCAGTTGCCTGAGCTGACTTTATGGTTGGATTTGCCCGTACTAGAAGGCATGGCACGTGCCAACAAGCGCAGCGCTGCCGATCGTTTTGAGCAGCAGGCGACTGAGTTTTTCACATGGGTTCATCAAGGGTTTAGCGTGCTTGCCAGTGACTATCCTGAACGTATACAGCGTATTGATGCCTCAGGCAGTACCGCTGAGGTGAGTGCGCGAATATGGACAACGGTACAGAATAAGTGGGATATTGAATAAAGTGAGCTCACTATAAAAATTGACAGCATGAACTTCATTTGCAGTATTATACCAATCCCAAAAAATACGATTAGCGGTGTCAAACTTGTTTAGTCTACAGTGAGTAGTACTTGCACTCGTTTTCCTTGCTACTCTAATTTTTGTGCATGGTATTGCCTATAATTTTAGGGCGTGTCCTCATTTTAAAAATGGTGATAAAAATGAGATAAATTGCCGTCAAACGAGGAAAATAGTGCAGATAATATCGAGATATTGACCAACTATTTGACGATGTTTGGCAAAATTTAGCTATTTTTAGCCCATTTAGAGGATACTCGTTTGAATTGAGGACATGCCCTAGTATCAACTATAAATAGACATGCAATAAAAAGCCCTAACATTGTGTTAGGGCTTTTTGGTTACTAGGGCGTGTTGAACGAAACAACCTTATCGATTGACGTCTATTTATCTAGGTTATCATCTACACAGCTATCCACGCTCTTAAGCTCAGTGTCTTTAGTGATATCGACCTCAGAATGGGTAGTCGTGTCTTTACCAGAGTCAGGAAAGCGATTGGGGTCAAGTGCGCCCTTCTTGGTTTTAGGAGCATTACCGTTACCGTTGGTATTACTACTGGCAGATGCTTTAGTCTTGGATACAGCGGTTGAGTTTGCTGACATCACTCCTGTATTTACCACAGAAGCAGGCACTGCTGTTGACTCGACGGTTTTGTCAGTAGTCTTTTTTGCTAGTGACGTTGTTGAGTCTTCAGATTTAGCATTGTTGCTTGGATCTATGGCTGCATCACTAGCGCCTTTCTGTTTAATGACATCACTATTGTTATCATCATCAGCTGTTTGTTCAGAGGCGTCATCGATCAGCTCTTTTTCTTTACGCTTTTCAGGCGCTTTTGAGCTGGACTCAAAACTGGCATCAGCGGCCATACGTGCCTGCTCTTGCTTAGGGGTGACATCGACTGGCTTTGGCTGTACTTCATCTTCTATTACCAGTGAGATAAGCTTGCGATCACGTGGTACCGTGCCATCGAACTTATCTGTGATGACATGCAATTTACCTTCTTTGTCTATGGTATAAAGCGGGACAAACTGTTTGTTATCTGCTTTATACTGTTCAAAGCTATAACTGTCTGTGATATTGGTGATTTTGATGCGAGCTTTCTTCGACAGCATACTGGCAAGCTTAGTGTAAGTCGCGTCTTTGCCAAACAGCCACTGTGATTGGAAGTTTGATTGCTTGTCTTCACGCTCACTTTTGACTTTTTCATCACTGAATTTAAGACGGTATAACTTACGCTCACCAAATTCATGACGATAATGAATCTCGGACAAGGTATTCATCTCTTTATCCATACTCATGGCAAACAGACGACCGATGCCGATTAGGTCGAGATTGTGATCGGCATGGTCAGAGATGGGGTTGCCAAAATAAGTACGCAAACCACTCATGCGCGCACGGGCGATATTGGTATAGTTGTTGTGCGCGACGATGACATCAAACCCTTGGTCTTTTAAAGACGTGGCTATCAGTAGGGCGATGGGGTTTGAACCAACGATAAGGATACCGTTGGTCTCAGGCTCACGAACGCCAAGCAAATTGCCGACCACTTTTGAGCCTAAGCCCTGAATCATAACCGTGCCAATGATGACCATAAATACTAAGGGAACGAGTAGCTCAACACCTTGAATATCATACTCTTGTAGACGAATGGCAAACAATGATGAAATAGCTGCGGCGACGATACCGCGTGGGCCAATCCAGCTGATCATCAGTTTTTCATTGGTTTTTAAATTGGAGCCGATAGCCGATGCCCAAACAGACAATGGGCGCGCTACGAACATGACGATAGCGAGTAGCACCAATCCAGCAAAACCCACACTCATCAAGCTTGCCAGCTCCACACGGGCAGCAAGAATGATAAAGAGTACCGAGATAAGTAGAATCGTTAAGGATTCATTAAATTCTAAAATCGTCTCACGTGGGAATTTTGGCCAGTTTGCCAAGGCCACACCCAGTACCGTAACCGTTAATAGACCAGATTCATGCTCTAAGTGGTTGGATATTGAGAACAGAACCAAGACAAAAGCAAGGGTAAAGACATTGCGCAAGAATTCAGGAATCATATGGCGGCGCATGAGGAATGCGAGCAACCAAGCACCTGCCATACCCATTGCAGTCGCTAATACAACAATTTTGGCAAACAGTAAGATACTGCTGGCTTCCCCACCAGAAATGATATATTCATAGACTAATACCACCGCGATGGCGCCGATTGGATCAATGATAATACCTTCCCATTTGAGGATGTTCGATATCGTCTTATTAGGTCGCACACTGCGCAGTAGCGGCATAATCACCGTTGGCCCAGTGACGCAGACCAGTGCGCCGAATAGCAAGGCAATCAATGGATCGACATCAAATAGTAAATAAGTCGATAACGCCACGATAGCAATGGTAATCAAGACACCGACCGACACTAGCATTTGTACGACCGTACCATGCTGTTTGATCTCATCGAACTCTAAGGTCAGAGACCCTTCAAAAAGAATAATTGCCACACCCAAAGAAATAAAGGGAAACATAAGCTCCCCCAATATTAAGTCAGGATCGAAGATACCCAGCACAGGGCCGACGATAATACCAATCAGTAATAAAAATAAAATGGACGGTTGCTTTAAATACCAAGCCAACCATTGGGCGGCAATGCCGATCCCAACCACGCCAGATAATAATAGGGCGGTATCCATAAATTGATCCTTTTATAATCTTGTCATATTTTATATCTATCAATAGCTCTTGAATAATTGCTATAAGCAGCACTATAAATGATTTGATATCACTCTTTGTAGAGGTCTGTTTTTAGCAAAGCTAAATAGTAGCAATGATAATTATCATGAATCACAACATGAGCCAGATATGATATATATACTATAAAGTAGTAAAGACAAAAGCATGCCTAGATAAATAATACCACCTTCAAAAGTACGATTAGCGGTGTCAACATTGTTTGCTCTACTAACTTGTTATCGGTAGTAGGTTCACTTGTTTTCCTTGCTACTTATGTTTTTAGAAATGGTATAAAGCGCCTCTAGATATGCAAAAGATGGAAAATAAGGGTGATGATAGCCAGTTGTATAAATGTATGACAGTCAGTAATAGAGTTTTCTAGATAACTTTTGTTTAATTATAAAACTATTTGGCTTGCTATCATAACATGATTTTATCTCATACTTACTGAGGCTGACTGTACCACGATATAGATACTCACTATAAAACTACTAAGACGTTAACCTCACCCGGCTATACATTTTTGTCATTATCGTGATGGGCTGATCAACATATTATGCTGTCATATTGCATAGACTGTTATGAAATAATTGGGCACTGGGTTATTCTGCATTATCGAAATGACGATAAGATAAAAGATAATGTTACGGCTTATCATACAGTAGAGGCATTTATCATGCACCTAGCGAGTATCATCAAATGATTGTCATTTAATAAATAATAAAAATGAAGTAGCGATGAAAGTCTTGCTAAAATAATCCGAGCGAAAGCCACATTATCTTATAATAGCCATTAATAACAGCCAAGACATGCCGATTAAAAATAATAACGATCACCCATATGGAGGATGATATGCCTATCAATATGTTTACAGCACAATCTACATGTAAGATGCAGCATTGGTTACAGCGTAGTGCGTTGGCACTTGCAGTCAGCACATCAATGGTTGCTGGTATCACTGCCACAACGATGGTCAGCGCTCAGGCAGCGGTCACGACAGCCGACTTTTCTGACTTAGTACAACAAGTAACCCCTGCTGTCGCTCGTGTGAACGTCACAAAAACAGTGAGCGAAGCTGAGCTTGCCAAGGCACAGACTGCTGAATTGTTACGGCAGTTCTTTGGCGATCGTCTCAGTATTCCCGAACAAGCTACTATGCCCGCGATTGAGCATGCGTATGGCACGGCTTTTTTTGTGACATCTGATGGCTATATGTTAACCAATCATCATGTGGTGGAAGGTGCTGATAAAATCACGGTTACACTCAATGATAGAACAGAGCTTGATGCAACCTTGGTCGGTAGTGATGAGCGCTCAGATGTTGCAGTATTGAAAGTGAAGGGCAATCCATTTCCAGCATTGCCTATCGGTGATTCAAACGGCATAAAAGTAGGAGAACCCGTATTAGCAATTGGTTCACCATTTGGTTTTGATTATTCAGCCTCCGCTGGTATTGTCAGTGCCAAATCCCGTAATTTTTCGCGTGAGACCAGTGTTCCGTTTATCCAAACAGATGTGGCACTCAATCCCGGTAATTCAGGTGGTCCATTATTCAACCAGCGTGGTGAGGTTATCGGTATTAATTCGCGTATCTTTAGCGGTACTGGTGGTTATATGGGTCTGTCTTTTTCGATACCGATTGATGCAGCGATGGATATCTATCAGCAGCTAAAAACGGATGGTGAAGTGGTGCGTGCTTATTTGGGCGTCTATCCACAAGATATCGATCGTAATTTGGCCGAAGCTTACAAACTGGCTCGTCCTCAAGGTGCGTTATTGACACGAGTGTCACCAGACTCACCTGCACAAAAGGCAGGTCTCAAACCTGGTGATATTATTTTGCAATACAATAATATGCAGATTCAGCAGGCTTCAGATCTATTGAACTTGCTCAATCGTGCGAAGCCAAATGATGCCTTCCGTGCACAGATTCAGCGTAATGGTAAGCAGATGATTGTCAACGGTCAGCTTGCTTATGCTCCTGATGATGTCAAGGCGCAAGGCGGTGACCAACAGAGTGATGATATACAATTGGGCTTGCGTCTACGTAATTTGACCGCTGATGAGCAAGCTGAAATTGCTACGGACAATAAAACAGGTGTTTTGGTTACTACTGTAGATCCGACTGGGCTTGCGGCACGTTCAGGTATATTGGCAGGGGATGTGATTACCAATTTTCATCAAAAACAAATTAAGGATGTCACGGACTTTTCAAGTGCCATTTCATCGTTACCTGAAAAAGGTGTGGTGACCATGGAAGTTATCCGTCAGGGTATTCCGGCTATTATTGGTTTGCGTATTGAGTAGGCAGTCACAAAAAGCTCGTCAATCTACAATGAAAGCAACGCTGTTATAACAGTATAAATGAACAAAATATGACGCTGAGAGACGATAATTGTACTTGTCTATCATAGAGATCGACCTCTATAATGGCTGATTTTTTATCATATGACAGAGGATGTGTCTTTAGTGAGATGGGTAGTCAAAGAAATACTAAGCTACTACAGTGTTATCTCTTTTAGAGGTGCTATTGGCACAATATGCAGTCAGCTGCCTTGTATCCGTTTTAGCCCGTTTAGATGACTATCGGGTGAATTGAAGACACGGCCTAATACTGATAAGCCATTTGATAGCCTCATATCGTTACATAACCATCAGGTAATTATGACTGACCATGTTTTTTATATACTCTGTACTTCCATGTCAGCAGCACTGCTAGCGTACATCATACTGTGGTCAGTATTACAAACGTTCAATGCCAGTGTCACCAAGCGCTTTATGCGTATTTGGGTTAAGCTGTTGCTTTATTACACGGCCTATACCATGCCTGTTTGGATTGTATTGTTAGTGATAAGTTGGTCGCAAGATGTGCTGCCAGTGCTGGCGCAGTTGTCAGTGTCATCTGTATTGATTGCCATATTAGCAATGGGACTGTACTTTTATACCGTAGTGGTGCAACCCAATCGTTTACGAGTAGAGCATCATGCTGTTGATTTAAACTTATCAACGCCGCTGACAGTAGCTGTGCTGGCTGATTTGCGCATTGGGTTATATAGCGGTAAGCCGCGTCATATTCGTAAGCTCGTTGCTACTATTAATGAGCTATCGGTAGATGCAGTTTTAATTACTGGAGACTGGCTATATTATCCAAGTGCCGACTTGGTTGGACAAATGATGTTGTTCAAAGCGGTTAATAAGCCTGTCTATACGGTAATGAGTACTTCGGATTTGTGCTATCAATCGATTAATACGACGAATCAAGGTCAGCCGCTGTTAGAAGATACGTTGGCCAAAGCGTTTGATGTGCTCGATATCAGTTATATTGGCCAGCAGTGTACTTCATTGCCACTTAAGTGCATGAGCGCTGTGGACAGTCGACCATTAACAAACTCTTCAGGTGTGTCTGTCGATACTCAAGAGGCCATCAGGCAAAAAGACGTAGACGCTAAACCAATTGTTGCCGCACTCTGTGGCTGGCAAGATATGCCTAAAAAACTCACTGATAATGAGAATGCAAACACCGCTGCCAAAGTAGCGCTTGGTGCTAAAATCGCTAATGCTACTAAGCCTGTTATTATTTTGGCATCACGATTTGATAGTCTTAGCGACTTGCCAAAATCTTTGCAACCACGACCCTTGTTGATTACAGGTGCTGCCAAAGCGCCACAAAAAGCCATATGGTTGGGTCAAAGAAATCAAGATGTTCATCGCAGTGATAAGCAATCAACCATGCTGAATAATAGTCGTATGGGTAAACAGCGTGGTTTATACCAACATGGGAGTGCGCAGATATTTATCAGTAGTGGCATTGGCACGCGAGGATTACCTTTTCGGTTGTATCGGCCTACTATCGATGTGTTGACGATTCGTTAATATGCACCAAAAGACTTATCAGTACTTATGCATTGCGCTAAACTGACTGTTAAAGTATTAAGCTCAAATGACAAGCCTATTTTTCAGTGGCTTTCAGACAAGGAACCTTGACGCTAAAAAGCTTTGGCAGGGTTTGGTACGTAATCATGGTATTGAATAACGGTATTGAGAGTCAATTGATTGATAGCGGTCAAATCAAAATATGCTACACTAGCAGGCGTTTTTATTGTTATCTATCAATTAGATTGGCAGTAAATAAAAAGTGGCGTCTATGACGTTATTATGTATAAATAATTTATTACCAACATCAAGCAAGATTTAGTCAGCAGCATCTATGAATGCATCCGTTAAGATATGCATTAGTAGTCATGTAAACTGCAGACACTTGCAAACGACCTATCATGTGACAGCTTTGACAAAAGCTAGGATAATACAGTAAGGCACGGTTATGAGCACAGCATACGACGAGATTAAAACCCGACTACAAGGCTCAATGGTAGCTTTGGTAACGCCCATGCATCCTGACGGCACGGTCGACTATAAACGTCTGGCAGACCTCATAGATTGGCAGATTGAGCAAGGTACCCATTGCCTTGTTGCAGTTGGTACCACTGGTGAGTCAGCGACCCTATCTATGCAAGAGCATAGCGATGTGATTCGTTACTTTGTACAGCATGTCAAAGGTCGTGTACCTGTCATTGCTGGCACAGGTGCCAATAACACAATGGAAGCAATCAAGCTGACTCAAGATGCTGCTGATGCTGGTGCAGACTGTGCATTGCTCGTTGCGCCTTACTATAATAAGCCACCTCAGGAAGGCTTATACCAACATTATAAAGCGATTGCTGAAGCGGTGAATATTCCGCAAATGTTGTACAATGTACCAGGACGTACAGTCGTTGATATTGCTCAAGAAACCGTAGAGCGTTTGGCTGATATTGAAAATATCGTAGCAATCAAAGATGCGACGGGCTCTGTCGAACGTGGCGAAAAATTGATCAAAGCGGTTGGCGATCGAATGGTTGTCCTGTCTGGCGATGATGGTACTGCGCTTGAATTGATGAAAGTAGGTGGCAAAGGCAATATTTCAGTGACAGCTAACGTCGCACCGAAGGCAATGAGCGATACCTTTACGGCAGCGCTCCGAGGTGATTTCGAAGCGGCTAATAAAGCTCATGATGTGGTCAAGCATTTACATCGTGATTTATTTATCGAATCAAGTCCTATTCCTGTCAAATATGCATTGAATAAAATGGGCATAATAGATACTGGTATGCGCCTACCATTGGTTTGGTTGGCTGAGCAACATCATGCCACTATTGATGAAGCCTTAGTACGTGCAAACTTAATATAGATTCGTAAAAAACACCGTACCAAATGAGCAATGATTGTTAACTCAGAGAGATAATATGATGAAAATATCATCAACGACTACAAAAATATTCCCTGCGATGCTGACTTTAATATTGGGTAGTACCTTAGTATTGAGCGGTTGCCAAGCGACTAAAAACTTACTTGGTAAGCGTGACGACGGTAGCTTAGCATACCAACAAAGTGCAAAGCTTGATCCAATAGAGCTACCAGCCGCTAAAGAAACAGCGCCTTTTGTGCCTTTATACGCAACGCCTAACGCAGGTGCAAATACGCTTGAACTAAAGAATGAGTCGGGTAAGCAGTATCAATTACCACAACCTCAACGTACGGTAAGCACTCTTTCCAATTAAATATATTTCTCAATTTATACCGCTAGCTTGTTATGATTACTTGTTTCACTATAAGTGACTTTTTCATATCAGATGTAGCGGTAGCTGCGCGTTTTTACCACATAAGCTTGAACGAACAGGAAATCCTATAATGCAAAAGCAAAAATTGCTGTACAAAGGTAAAGCCAAATCTGTCTATGAAACAGAAGATGACGACCTTCTCATTCTACACTTCCGCGATGACACTTCC